>NZ_JBKJPP010000099.1:0-27711 GCF_046595215.1 Lapillicoccus sp.
CGAGAAGGTCGTGAGTGGCGCGGCCGATGTCGAGGGGGACCGACGGGGCTCGAGACCTTCACCGTGCGCAACCCCTGGCGTGACACCTCGCACGACGACCGGGGCAGGGCAGGTCCCGGCAGCCTCACCACCCGCGTCAGTCGTTCATCGCCTTGATGATGGCGACGGCGAGCCCGACCCGGTCCGAGCCGCTCGCCAGGCCCGTCGCGTTGTCGACCTCACGGACGATCGTCCAGGCCTTGGCACGGGCCTCGTCGATGCCCGAGCGCTCGCAGATGATCTCGACACGACGACGCAGGAGCCACCGGACCGAGGATCCGCTGCCGAGCGCGTCCGACCGGTTCCACAGCGCGGGCGCGACCTCGAACGCCCGATCGCCGGCCATCGGCTTGGGGTCGATGGCGAGCCACGGCTGTCGCTCTGCGGAGAGCACGTTCGTGTAATGCAGGTCCGAGTGGACGAGGCACGAGTCGACCACGGGGTCTGCGGCGAGATCGACCGCAAGATGACGGGCCTGCTCGACGAACCGCCGGGGGAGCCCGCCGTCGAGAGCGCGGTTCGTGCCGACCGCGTGGCGCGCGGCATACGCGGAGAGGGTCGGGGTCCGGGAGATGGCGGGGGAGGAGAGCTGAGCGAGGAGGTCGCCGATGACCCCGCACGCCTTGTCGATCGGAACGTCGACGAGATCCGTTGAGGCGTCGAGGCGTTCGAGCAGAAGTGCGAAGCGGGCCGGGTCTGCCCGGGCCAGCCGCACCGCGCCGTGGCCCTCCCAGTGCCGCAGGGCGAGGTGCTCGGAGCGGGCTTCCAGGTGGGGCCAGGACACCTTGAGCGCCGCGGTTCCGTGGGGGCCCGTGACCGGCAGCACGACGGCGCATTGGCCCCAGCACGTCGGTCCGTCGACGGTGAGATCCCACCTGGCCAACAGGTCCTCGAGAAGTCGGGGCAGGCGACGTAGCCACGTCGCGCCGGTCACGGCAAATGGGGCATCGACGTCGACGGGGTCGGGCTCGTAGGCACCCACTGCCTCGGCGAACTCCGCCGGGACGAGGTCCGTCACGGGTAGGCCATCCCGGGGAACGGCACCGTCACCGCGCCCCACTCGTGGGCCAGGAACTGCGCCTGGGACTGGAGCCGGACGACCGCCGTGAGGGAGGTGGAACCGGCCGGCAGGACGGGGATGAGCTCGAGACCACCCTCGACGAGCCTCGTCAGCACCTCGCCGGCCAGCCGGCGGGCGAGGTCCGGCGAGGTGACCGGGTAGGGCAGCGCGTACCCCAGAGGGTCGGCCGTCGCCGACGCGCCAGCCGCACCGGTCAGCTCCCCCTCCCGGACGCGCAACGCCGCGAGCGTGGCGAGGGCTGGCGGACGCTGGTCGCCGGCCAGCTGGGCGGCGACGACCTCGAATGCGTAGACGACCGGCCGGGTCGCCTCGAGCAACCGGGCCGCGGTCGGAGGGGCGAGCGGGTCGCCGTCAGACCACGTCACGGTGCCCCCGAGCAGGCCGGCCGCCGACGCGCGCTGGGCGGCGACGGAGGCCAGGACGCTCCGGTTGGGTTCGGTGGCACCCGCCACCCCGGCGAGCACCTGCGCGGAGACGGCCGACGCCTCGGCGGCCGTGAGCTGGGCCACCGTGGCAGGTGGCGGCGCGCTGACGGCGGTCGTCGCGGTGGCGGAGGCGGCAGTCGTGGCAGCGGTGGGAGTCGTCGGGGCGGCCGCGGTGATGACGTGGTCCGGGACACCGCCGCGGGAAAGGAGTCCGTGGACGACCTGCGCCTGGGTGTCGTGGATATGGGCCAGCTGGCTGACGAGGGCGGTGGGAAGAGGAATCCGTCCCGCCATCTGGGACAACGATGTCGCCCGGTGGAACTCGTCGATGAGGGCGGCCTCGTCCGGGATGGATCGGCGCTGCAGCAGGGGGAGGTCCGGGGCGTCGTCCTGGAGGCGGATACCGCAGCCTCCGAGGGCGACCGTGACAGCACCGGCTGCGAGACGTGAGCCGGCCCGCAATACCGTGCGCCTCGAGGGCAGGCCGGAAGCAGACGCACCGGCTGCGGAGGACATGACCTCGATCATGGCATGCAGGCCCCCGTGCTCGCGGCGTGAACCGGCACGCAACGTCGATACAGTGGTCTCCGCGGCAGGCGACCTCAGGGTCTCGGCCGCTGCAGACACTTGAGAACACTGGGAGGCGGCACCGTGACCGACACGATCCGGCCAGCGCTGGGACAGCCGCTCGCCGACCTCTCGCTCGTGCTTGACGACCTGAGCATCACCCCGGCCGGCCGTCGTCGGGTCGTGCGGGTCCTCGTCGATCGCGACCTCTCCTTCCTCGCGCCCTCCGACACCACCAGCCGGGTCAAGCCGCTGACGCTCGACGAGGTGGCCGAGGCCACCCGCGCGGTCAGCGACGCGCTCGACGAGGGGGACCTCATGGGCACCCAGCCCTACACCCTCGAGGTGAGCTCGCCCGGGGTTGACCGCCCTTTGCAGGGGCACCGGGCGTTCCGGCGCAATGTGGGGCGGCTCGTGGCGGTGGTGCTGGAGTCCGGTGACACGCTCACGGGCCGGATCACCTCGGTGTCCGCCGACCGCGTCGGACTGGAGGTGCCGGCAGTGAAGAAGGCGCCGGCCAGGCACCACGAGCTCGCGCTCGGTGCCATCACCTCCGCCCGGGTCCAGGTCGAGTTCGCCCGCAAGGACGACGGCCCGGTGGGCCCGACGGACGAGCGGGGCGACGGCGAGATGGACGATGACGAGCTGGACGATGACGAGCTGGACGAGCTGGAGCCGGACGATGACGACATGACAGACAGCAACGTGGCCGATGAAGCGGCTGATGACGAGGAGACCCCTGATGGACATTGACCTGGCAGCCCTGCGGGCCCTCGAGCGGGACCGGGACATCAGCATGTCGGTGTTGATCCCTGCCATCGAGCAGGCACTGCTCGTCGCCTACCACCGGACCGACGGCTCGTCCCGACTCGCCCGGGTCGAGCTCGACCGCAAGACGGGGCACGTGATCGTCTGGGCTCGCGAGGACGGCGAGCTGCTGCCCGCCGAGGAGGGCGAGCGGCCCGAGCGGGGCGAACCCGGCCCGGAGTTCGACGACACCCCGGGCGACTTCGGCCGGGTGGCCGCGGCCACCGCACGCCAGGTGATCGTCCAGCGGCTTCGGGATCTCGAGGACGAGCAGGTCATGGGTGACTTCAAGGGCCGCGAGGGTGACGTCGTCTCCGGCATCATCCAGCAGAGCTCCGACCCCCGCCACGTCCTCGTCGACTTCGGCACGGTGGAGGGGATCCTGCCCGTCGCGGAGCAGGTCCCCGGCGAGCGCTACACGCACGGTGAGCGCCTGCGCTGTTACGTGGTCAGCGTCAAGCGGGGCCCGCGCGGCCCGCAGATCAGCCTCTCCCGGAGCCACCCCAACCTCGTGCGCAACCTCTTCAAGCTCGAGGTGCCCGAGATCGCCGACGGGACCGTCGAGATCGCCGCGCTCGCCCGTGAGGCCGGCCACCGCAGCAAGGTGGCCGTCCACTCCACGAAGCCGGGCGTCAACGCCAAGGGCGCATGCATCGGGCCCATGGGCGCTCGCGTCCGTGCGGTGATGACCGAGCTGCACGGGGAGAAGATCGACATCGTCGACTTCGCCGAGGACCCGGCCGAGTTCGTGGCGGCGGCACTGTCACCGGCCCGGGTGCAGTCGGTGCAGATCGTCGACCGCCAGCTGCGTTCTGCCCGGGTCATCGTCCCCGACTACCAGCTGTCCCTCGCCATCGGCAAGGAGGGCCAGAACGCCCGCCTCGCCGCCAAGCTCACCGGCTGGCGGATCGACATCCGGCCGGACAACCCGGTGGCGCCCCCGCCGGGTGTCCAGCGGACGCCGGCCGACGAGGGCTCCGGGGCGGACGGGACCGTCGAAGACTCCGGGCCCGTCGAAGACTCGGGGACCGACGGGGACACCGGGGCCGCCTCCGATCCCGAGTGACCGGTGACGGTGCGGCCCGCGGCCCGCAGGCACCCGGCATACCGGGTGCCTCCGCAGGGAGTGCGCACGCAACCGGGGAGCCGGAAGGGGTAGACTCGATGGTGACCGACCGGACTGGACTCCGTGCTCGGCAGTCTGTTGACACACCCGCGGTGTCGGAGGGCCCCTCCGGGGGCACCCCGCTCCGCATGTGTGTGGGCTGTCGGTGCACGGATAGCTGGTCGGTCCTCCTGCGAGTGGTCGCGGTGAGGGGCAGTGGGACCGCACAGGTCCGTATCGTCCCTGATCGACGACACCGGTTGCCAGGGCGCGGCGCATGGCTGCACCCGAGCAGCACGTGCTTCGAGCAGGCTGTCCGCCGCAAGGCGTTTGTCCGGGCCCTGCGACTGCAGGCCGGGCCGGACGTCAGCGAGGTGGCGGCCCACCTCGACCTCCTGCAGGTCCACCGTTGATGCACCACCAACCGAAGGCGGGTCAGACGCTGATGAGCACCCGATGAGTACTCAGCAATGAGCAAGCCCCACAACTAGGTCCGCGCCCGCTGCAGCTCCTGCCGGGTGGGACCACCCGAAGAGGAGAACCGTGGCCAAGGTCCGTGTCTATGAGCTCGCCAAAGAGCTCGGCGTCGAGAGCAAGACGCTGCTCAGCTATCTGAAAGAGAAGGGCGAGTTCGTCCGGTCGGCGTCGTCGACCATCGAGCCCCCCGTCGTCCGCAGCATCAAGGAGACGTTCCCGCCCGAACTGCGAGCCGGTGGCTCCGCCAAAACGGCGCCATCGCCCGCGGCGGCCTCACCGGCAGTGCCCTCCCCCGCACGGAGGACGTCTCCCACGAGCGCCCCCGCGCCCTCGGCCGTCCCGGCCCCGTCAATCCCGGTACCCGGCCCCTCGTCCGTCCCGGCACCTGCGACCGTGGCACCTGCGGCCTCTGCCCCGGCCCCTGCGGCGGCCGCCGTCAGCCCCGCAGCCGCTCCTCCAACCGCGTCCGGCCCCCGTCCGGCCCGGACCGACGCCCCGAGCGGTGTCGCCGCCGCGCGTGACGGCGGCCAGGCCGGACCCGGGGTGCCGGCGTCACCTCGTCCGGCCCCCCGCCCCAACCAGCCGCGACCGGGCAACAACCCCTTCGCCCCGAGCCAGGGCATGGGCCGTCCCCAGGGCGGCGCCGCCGCTCGTGAGGGCGCTCCGCGTGAGGGTGCTCCGCGCGAGGGTGCTGCCCGTCCGGGCAACAACCCCTTCGCCCCCAGCCAAGGCATGCCCCGCCCGCAGTCCCGTCAGGGTGCGCCCGGCGCAGCCGGTCCCCGGCCGGGTCCCGGCGCAGCAGGACCGCGCCCCGGCGGCGCAGGCCGTCCCAACCCGGGCATGATGCCCGACCGTGCGGCCACGGGCCGTCCGGGCACCCGGCCCGGCGGTCCGGGCGGTGGTCGCCCCGGCCCCGGAGGCGCCCGTCCCGGCGCCGGTGGTGGCGCCGGCGGTGCTGGCGGCGCTGGTGGCGGTGGCTTCGCCGGTCGCCCAGGTGGTGGCGGCGGTTTCGCCGGCCGTCCCGGTGGCGGTGGCCCCGGCGGCCGTGGGGGCACCCAGGGTGCCTTCGGTCGCGGTGGCGGTCGTCCGGTGCGTGGGCGCAAGTCCAAGCGCGCCAAGCGCCAGGAGTTCGAGCAGATGCAGGCCCCGTCGCTCGGTGGCGTGCAGGTGCCCCGCGGTGACGGCAAGACGCTCATCCGGATGCGCCGCGGCGCGTCGCTGACCGAGCTGGCCGACAAGATCAACGCCAGCCCCGCCTCGCTGGTGACCGTGCTGTTCCACCTCGGGGAGATGGCCACGGCGACCCAGTCCCTCGACGAGGACACCTTCCGCCTCCTCGGCGCGGAGCTCGGCTACGACGTCCAGGTCGTCTCCCCCGAGGACGAGGAGCGTGAGCTGCTCGAGCAGTTCAACATCGACCTCGACGCCGAGCTCGAGGCCGAGGACGACGACGACCTCGCGCCGCGGCCCCCGGTGGTCACGGTCATGGGTCACGTCGACCACGGAAAGACCAGGCTTCTCGACGCGATCCGTCAGGCCAAGGTCGGCGAGGGCGAGGCCGGCGGGATCACCCAGCACATCGGCGCCTACCAGATCGTCGCCCAGCACGAGGGCATCGAGCGGCCGATCACCTTCATCGACACCCCGGGTCACGAGGCGTTCACCGCCATGCGTGCCCGCGGCGCCCAGGTCACGGACATCGTGATCCTCGTGGTGGCCGCAGACGACGGCGTCATGCCGCAGACCATCGAGGCGCTCAACCACGCCCAGGCTGCGGGTGTGCCGATCGTCGTGGCCGTCAACAAGGTCGACAAGGAAGGCGCGAACCCCGAGAAGATCCGCCAGCAGCTGACCGAGTACAACCTCGTGGCGGAGGAGTACGGCGGCGAGACGATGTTCGTCAACGTGTCGGCCAAGAACGGCGACAACATCGACGCCCTGCTCGAGGCCGTGCTCCTGACGGCGGACGCGGCGCTCGACCTGCGGGCCAACCCCGACAAGGACGCTCGCGGTGTCGCCATCGAGACCCACCTCGACAAGGGCCGTGGCCCGGTCGCGACGGTGCTCGTCCAGTCCGGGACGCTCAAGGTCGGCGACTCGATCGTCGCCGGTTCCGGCTACGGCCGCGTGCGCGCCATGCTGGACGAGCACGGCAGCAACATCACGCAGGCGCTCCCGTCGCGTCCGGTGCTGGTCCTCGGACTGACCTCCGTCCCCGGCGCCGGAGACACCTTCCTGGTGGCTCCCGACGACCGGACCGCGCGCCAGATCGCCGAGCGTCGTGAGGCCGCCACCCGGGCGGCGTCGCTGGCCAAGGCCCGCAAGCGGATCAGCCTGGAGGACCTCAACGAGGCCCTCGCCGCGGGCAAGGTCGACACCCTCAACCTCATCCTCAAGGGTGACGCGTCGGGGTCGGTCGAGGCGCTCGAGGACGCCCTGCTCCAGATCGACGTCGGCGACGAGGTCGAGCTGCGGATCATCGACCGCGGGGTCGGTGCAATCACGCTGAACAACATCAACCTGGCGATGGCGTCCAGCGCGATCATCATCGGCTTCAACGTGAAGGCCGAGGGCCAGAACGCCGAGGTCGCCGACCGCGAGGGTGTGGAGATCCGCTACTACTCGGTGATCTACCAGGCGATCGACGAGATCGAGCTCGCGCTCAAGGGCATGCTCAAGCCGGAGTACGAAGAGATCCAGCTCGGCACCGCCGAGGTCCGCGAGGTCTTCAAGTCCTCGAAGTTCGGCAACGTCGCCGGCTCGCTGGTCCGCTCCGGCGAGATCAAGCGCGGCAACAAGGCCCGGATCCTGCGTGGTGGCACCGTCATCGCGGAGAACGTGGACATCAGTGGTCTGCGCCGGTTCAAGGACGACGTCACCGAGGTCCGCGAGGGCTTCGAGTGTGGTGTCAACCTCGGCAGCTTCAACGACATCATGGTTGACGACGTCATCGAGACGTTCGAGATGCGCGTGAAGCCACGAGCGTAGGCGGCGACCCGCCGTTCGCGGCGGGTGGGTCCCAGGCGCCGGTGAAGGCCTGCAGACCCACCCGCTGCGGTATGCCGCTAATCACACCACCTTCCCCGGGTCGCCGGACATCAGCATCCGGGGAGCGACACCCCAATCTGAAAGGGCACCGTCATGGCTGACCCAGCCCGCGCCAAGAAGGTCGCCGATCGCATCAAGGTGATTGTCGCGGAGCACCTCGAGCACCGCGTCAGGGACGAGCGCCTCGGTTTCGTCACCATCACGGATGTGCGCGTCACCGGCGACCTGCAGCACGCGACGATCTTCTACACCGTCTTCGGGGGTGAGCTGGAGCGGGTCGACACGGCCGCAGCCCTGGAGTCGGCCAAGGGCAAGATCCGCAGCGCGGTGGGCAAGCAGATCGGCATCCGGCTGACGCCCGTCATCGAGTTCATCCCCGACGCCCTCCCGGAGGGTGCCGCCCACCTCGAGGACGTCATCGTCGCGACCAGGGCGCGCGACGCCGAACTGGCCCGGGTCCGCGAGGGTGCGGCCTACGCGGGTGATGCGGATCCCTACCGCAAGCCGGTGGAAGAGGACGAGGACGAGGACGACCACCAGGAGGGCGACCAGCGCGCCGGCCCAGCCGGCCCAGCCGGCCCCGTCCGAGTCCCCGAGGCCACCGCGAGCACCGCGGGCACCGCGGGCACCGCAAGCACCGTCCCGGGCGATGTCGAACGGGGCTGACGGCCTCCTCATCGTCGACAAGCCCGCGGGCTGGACGAGCCACGACGTCGTGGCGCGCGCCCGCCGGATCTGCGGCACGCGGAAGGTCGGTCACGCCGGCACCCTGGACCCGATGGCGACCGGGGTGCTGGTCCTCGGTGTCAACCGGGCCACCAGGCTGCTGACCTTCCTCGTCGGGTGCGACAAGACCTACACGGCGACGATCCGCCTCGGGGAGTCGACCGTCACCGACGACGCCGAGGGCGCGCTGACCATCGCCACGGACGCGTCAGGGGTGACCCTGGAGGCCATCGGGGCACGCGCTCTCTCGCTCACCGGCCCCATCCAGCAGGTGCCGTCGTCGGTGAGCGCGATCAAGGTCAGGGGTGAGCGCGCCTACCACCGGGTCCGCCAGGGCGAGGACGTCCAGCTGAGCGCCCGCCCGGTCACCGTGCACCGCCTCGACGTCCTTGACGTGCGTCCCCTCGGGGCGGTCGTCGACGTCGACATCGAGGTCGAGGTCTCGTCCGGCACCTATGTCCGGGCCCTGGCCCGTGACCTCGGCGCCGCCCTCGGCGTCGGGGGACACCTCACGGCGCTGCGCCGGACCAGGGTCGGACGCTTCGACATCGTCGACGCCCACGACCTCGAGTCCCTTGCGTCCGGCAACTCGGCGGCCATGGCGACCCAGTTGCCGGACGCAACCGCGGCGGCGGGGGAGGCACCCGGCATACCGCTCGTGCCGATGGGGGAGGCCGCCCGCGCCCAGTTCGTCGTGCACGAGGTCACCGCCGACGAGGCCAGGGCCATCGGCTACGGGCAGCGGATCGCCTCGGCCCGGATGGGGGAGCCCGTCGTCGCGGCGGTCGGCCCCGGCGGGCTGCTGGTCGCCATGCTCGACGAGTCGGCGCCCCTGGCCCGGGCCCACGTCGTCTTCCAGCCCAGCTGACCAACGGCAGAACCGGGTCAGACCTTGCGGGCCACCAGGACGTCGCGGCGGATCCCGGCGTCGACCCGGTGGGCCAACTCGAGGTAGGGCCCGTCGTCGCACACCGTCAGCCCGGCGCCGGTGCAGATCGCCGCGAGGTCTGCACGGGACAGGCCGTGGGTGTTCCAGGCGACCCCCATGGCCCCGCCGGTGCGGAGCACCGACACCCACACCGGGACGGCCGCCTCGAGCAGCGCGCCGGGGCTGCGGTCCCGCCCGCCGGCCGGCCCTCCAGCGCGCCCCCGCCCTCCAGCGCGAGCGCCACCGGCCCGGCTCCCGTGGGTCACGCCGTAGGGCGCGTCGGTGACGATGACGTCGAACCGCCGTTTCCCGAAGAGGTCCGCGGTGGCGAGGGTGTCGGCAGCGAAGAGCTCGAGGGACTGGCGCTCTCCCGCGCGATAGGCCTCGCGGTCAGCACCGAGCTCTGCCTCGAGCAGGTCGGCGACGTGCCTTCCGTTGCGGCGCACCGGATGCAGGTCGATCGTGTGCTTGACCCGCTTGCGGCGCAGGTAGGTCCGCAGGAACGCCGAGTAGGCCTCGACCTCGCGCGCCTCGATCTCGACCCCCGCCGCGTCGTGGCCGAGCGTCAGCGCCCAGCTGAGGGTCGTGCCGCGACCGGCGAGGGGGTCGAGCACCGAAAACTTCCGGCTCGCGAGCTCCCCCGCCCACGCGGTCGAGGCGAGCGTGACGTTGAGGAGGACGCGGGTGAACTGCTCGTTGGTCTTGCCGGGATACTTCGGGATGCTCAGGAGGTCGTCGTCGAAGCGTTCGGTCCGGGTCAGTGGCATGGGGCGCAGCAGCTCGCCCTCCCGCTCGAACAGCGCGTGGACCGCAGCGAGCTGGCCGAGGACCTCGGGGCGGGGCTCCCCGTCGAGGGTCACCTCAAGGTAGCCCACCCCCGCGATCGTCGTCGGGTGAACGGCCGTCACGCCGGCCCCGAAGGCGCTCCGGCCGAGCACCCGCAGCTCCGCGGCCGTCACCGCGGGGGCGTCACCGGCATACACGCGGTTGCTCGACGGGGTGAGCAGAGCGACGAAGGTGGCCACCCGCACAGCCTAGGGCGATGCGACTCACCCCCGTCCGAGGTCGTGGCCGGGCCGCAGGGTTCGTAGAGTGTGCTCCGTGCACGTCTGGAACGGACTATCCGAGATCCCCGAAGACATCGGGCGGAGCGTTGTCACGCTCGGCAACTTCGACGGGGTCCACCGCGGCCATCGCGCCGTGCTCGCCCAGGTCGTGGAGCAGGCATCGAAGCGCAACGCGGTCTCCGTCGCGGTGACCTTCGACCCCCACCCGGTCGCGGTGCTCCACCCAGAGCGCGCCCCCCGGATGCTGACCTCGCTGCGACAGCGCCTCGCCCTGCTCGAAGGCGCGGGGATCGACGCCGTCCTCGTCCTCGAGTTCACGACCGAGTTCGCCCAGTGGACGCCCGAGGACTTCGCGGTCTCCGTCTTCGTCGACGCGCTGCACGCGAGCGTGGTCGTCGTCGGCGAGGACACCCGCTTCGGGGTGCGCAACTCCGGCGACGTGGAGACGCTGCGTCGGGTCGGGGTCGAGCACGACGTCGAGGTCGTGGCCCTCACCGACCTCGGCGACGGCGCGCGGTGGTCGTCCTCGATGGTCCGCAGCCACCTCGGCGAGGGCGACGTGGAGTCGGCCGCCGCCGTCCTCGGTCGCCCGCACAAGGTGACGGGCACGGTCGTCCACGGCGACCACCGCGGCCGTGAGCTCGGCTTCCCCACGGCGAACCTCAGCCAGGACGTCGAGGGTCTCGTCCCCGCGGACGGCGTGTATGCCGGGTGGCTCGTGCGGCTCGACCTGCCGGACGGCGCGCCGGACCGGGTCCTGCCGGCGGCGATCTCGATCGGCAGCAACCCGACCTTCGAGGGGACGCAACGACGGGTCGAGGGCTACGTCCTCGACCGGGCGGACCTCGACCTCTACGGCGAGCAGGTCTCCTACGAGCTGGTCAGGCGGTTGCGGCCGACCGTGAAGTACGAGGGCATCGAGGCCCTCATCAAGCAGATGACCGCCGACGTGCAGCAGTGTCGCGAGATCCTCGCGGTCATCGTCCCCTCCTGAAGGGCCGGGCGGGGCGGGGCTGCCGGGGCCTCAGGCGGGTGGGTCGAGGCCGAGACCCGGCGCGATCTCGACGAGGAGGTCGCGCAGGTAGGCGATGTTCGGGCTCGACGACATGCTTCGGCGCCAGGCGATCGAGACGGTGCGCGTCGGGACGGGGTCGGCCACGGCCAGCACCGCGACCCCCGGCGGCAGGAGCTGGCGACCCAGCCGGGGCATGAGCGAGACGGCTGCCCCGTGCTCCACCAGGGCGATGTGAGAGCTGAACTCCGCTGCCCAGAACGCGATCCGCGGCGACCCGCCGGTGTGGACGAACATCCGGGACATCCACTGGTGGCACACGCTGCCAGCCGGGGCGCAGGCGAAGACCTCGTGGACGAGGTCCTGGGGGGTGACCTGCCCCCGGGAGGCCAGGGGGTGCCCGACGGGGACGAGGACGTCCGCGACGTCGGAGCCGATCACGCGAGTCTGGAGGTGGTCGGCGATCGGCAGGACCGTGTCGCCCCAGGTGTGGACGAGTGCGGCCTCGACCTGTCCGGCAGCGACGAGCGCGAGGGACTCGACCGGGTCCTGCTCGACCACGGAGACGTCCAGGTCGACCCCGTCGGCGCGGACACGGGCCAGCATCGGGGCGACGAGACCGCGCACGGCCGTGGAGAACGCCGCCAGGCGCACCCGGCCCTCGACCCGGGCACCGGCCGCGTCGAGGTCGGACTCGAGCGCCTCCATCGACGCGAGCAGGTCGGCACCCCGGGTGGCAAGGCGCCGGCCGTGGTCGGTCAGCAGCACGCCGCGGCCGTACCTCTCCAGCACCGGGGTGCCCGTCTGGCGCTCGAGCTTCTTCAGCTGCTGGGAGACGGCGGAGGGAGTGAAGCCGAGCGCGTCCGCCGCGGCGACGACCGAACCGTGCGCCTGCACCGCCCCGAGGGCCTGGAGGGCGACGAGGTCGATCATGTAGCAAGACTACCTTGTTGAAGGCTTGAGACGTTGCTGGTCCTACATGGTTGCGACCGGCACGATGGACCCATGCCGCTGCGTCACGTCCTGCTCGCCGTCCTCGTCGCCCTGGTGTGGGGCGCCAACTTCGTCATCATCGACGCGGGTCTGCACGACATGCCCCCGCTGACCTTCGCGGCGCTGCGTTTCGTCGTCGTCCTCGTGCCGGCGATCTTCCTCGTCCGTCGCCCGGACGTGCCATGGCGGGACATCGTGCTGGTCGGAATGCTGATGAGCGTCGCCCAGTTCGGGCTGCTCTACACCTCGCTGCACCTGGGGATGCCCCCTGGGCTGGCCTCGCTCGTCCTGCAGGTCCAGGTGATGTTCAGCGTCATCCTCGCGGCCGTCGCGCTGCGGGAGCGGCCGACCGCGCGCCAGCAGGTCGGGGTCCTCATCGGTCTGATCGGACTGGTCGTCGTCGCCGTCGGGCGCAGCGCCGCCACCCCGCTGCTCGCCCTCATGCTCTGCCTCGGGGCTGCCCTGGCCTGGGCGGGCGGCAACGTCGTCGCCCGGCGGGTCGGCGCCCAGTCGGGACTCGGGATGACGGTGTGGTCCGCGCTCGTCGTCCCCGTGCCGCTCCTCGGCCTCTCCCTCGTGCTCGACGGTCCGGCGGCGATCGCCGACGGACTGCGTCACGCGGACCTCGTGACCGTCGGGTCGACGCTCTACACGGCATACCTCTGCTCGCTCTTCGGCTACGGCGTGTGGAACACGCTGCTCGCGCGCCACCCCGCGGCGGTGGTCGTCCCCTTCACCCTGCTGGTGCCGGTGAGCGGCATCGCGACCGCGTGGCTGGCGCGCGGCGAGCGCCCGACCACCGGGACGGCCTTCGGTGGAGTGCTGCTCATGATCGGCGTCGCGGTGACGGTCGTGCGGCTGAGACGCCGCCCGCGAGCCGTCGCCGAGGATGTCGGTCTGGTGTCGAAGTCGCCGCAAGGGTTTCCGGCGCTCCAGGTGGGCTGCGAGGATCGCTGAAGGTGCGGGACCGGTCCGGCACCCCGGACACCAGGGGAGCTGTCGTGCCAGAGCGCTCGGTCAGGGACGAGACCGTCAACCAGATCACGCTGGACGAGCGGGCGCCGAGCATCGGGCACCTCTTCCGAGACCGGGTGGCCGCCTCCGGACCCCGGCCGGCCTTCCACTACTTCCGCGGCGAGTCGCTCGAGAGCATCACCTGGGACGAGACCCGCGACCGGGCGTTCGAGTGGGCCGCGGGACTGATCTCGCTCGGCGTCGGACCGGAGGACCGGGTGGCGATCGCGTCGACGACGCGGCTCGAGTGGGCCCTCGCCGATCTCGCCATCGTGTGCGCGGGCGCTGCGACGACGACGATCTACCCGTCGTCGGGGGCGCCCGACGTCGCCTTCATCCTCGCCGACTCGGGCAGCACGGTCGTCTTCGCCGAGGACGACACCCAGGTGGCCAAGCTGCGTGGGAGTCGCGGGGAGATCCCCGGCGTGACACGGGTCGTCGCCTTCGGCGGGTCGGCGGCCGAGGCGGAGGATGACGACTGGGTCATCTCGGCGGACCGGCTCGCCGACCTGGGGCGCGAGCTGCTGGCCGCGGACGCTGGTGCCGTCGACGCCCGCATCGACGCGCTGACGCCGCAGCACCTCGCGACGATCATCTACACCTCCGGCACGACCGGCCGGCCCAAGGGCGTGCTGCTGCCCCACGACGCGTTCGTCTACGAGGGCGCGGCGATCGCCTCGGTCTCGCTCCTGGACGAGGACGACCTGCAGTTCCTCTGGCTGCCGCTCTCGCACGTCTTCGGCAAGCTGCTGCTCGTCCTGCCACTGCAGATCGGCTTCGCCACCGCCATCGACGGACGGATCGACAAGATCGTCGACCATCTGGCCATCATCAGACCCACGTTCATGGGCGCCGCGCCACGGATCTTCGAAAAGGCCTACGGCCGGATCTCCCTGATGTTCGCGCAGGAGAGGGGGATCAAGCGCCGGCTCATCGACTGGGCCCTCGGCGTCGGCGCCCAGGTGGCGGCGCAGCGCGAGCGCGGCCAGGAGCCGTCGGGGATGCTCGCCCGCCAGCACGCGATCGCCGACCGGCTGGTGCTGGCCAAGGTCCGTGAGCGGTTCGGGGGACGGATCAAGTTCTTCATCTCCGGCTCTGCGGCGCTCAACCCCGACGTCGCCCGCTGGTTTGCGTCCGTCGGTCTGCTCGTGATCGAGGGCTACGGCCTGACCGAGTCCAGTGCGGCCACCTGCGTCAACCGGCCCCGAACCGGCTGCTATGCCTTCGGATCCGTCGGGTGGCCCCTGCCCGGGACCGAGGTCACCCTCGCTGCGGACGGCGAGATCCTCGTCAAGGGGCCGGGCGTGATGCGCGGCTACCACCAGCGTGCGGGCGACACCGCTGAGGCGATGGTCGACGGATGGTTGCACACGGGGGACATCGGCACCATCGACGAGCACGGCTTCGTGCGGATCACCGACCGCAAGAAGGATCTCTTCAAGACCTCGGGCGGCAAGTACATCGCCCCGTCGATGATCGAGGCGAGGTTCAAGGGGATCTGTCCCTACGTCAGCCAGTTCCTCGTCCACGGCGACGGGCGCCACTTCGCCTCGGCGCTGATCACCCTCGACGCCGACGCGATCACCGGGTGGGCGGCCGCCCACGGGATGGCCGGGCAGTCCTACGCAGAGATCGCCCGGTCGACCCAGGCACACGACCTTGTCCAGGGCTACCTCGACGAGCTCAACGCAGGGCTGAACCGGTGGGAGACGATCAAGAGGTTCACCCTCCTCGACCACGACCTCAGCATCGAGAACGGTGAGCTCACGCCGAGTCTGAAGCTGCGGCGCAGGGTCGTGACCGACACCTACCGCCCGGAGCTCGACGCGCTCTACGGCTGACCTTCCCCCTTACCGACTCCCCGGCACACCGGCCCCACGGCATACAGGCTCCTCGGCATGCCGGCTCCCCGGCATACAGGCTGGGGGTATGCCGGGTGCCCCCGATCGGTCGGACGTCCCGGGCCGTTCGGACGATCTGTCGGCCCCGGCTCCCGAACGGCAGGCGGAGGCGGCAGACTTCGACGGTGACGGTGCTCGTGGAGGTCGACGACCTGTGGGTCCAGTTCGGGACGGTGAGCGCGGTGCGCGGCGTCTCGCTCTGCGTCGAGGCCGGCAGCGCGACGGCCCTGCTGGGCCGCAACGGCGCCGGCAAGTCGACGACGATGCGCGTGCTCGCGGCCGTCGCGCCGGCCACGACCGGCCGTGCCCGGGTCGGCGGCGTCGACCTCTCGACCCACCCGCTCGAGGCCAAGCAGGTCATCGGCTACTGCCCCGACGTCGGCGGCCTCATCCCGCGGGCCACCCCCTGGGACCACCTCCAGCTGAGCGCCAGGCTGCGCGGCATGCGCGGGTGGGAGACGCGTGCCCGCGAGCTGCTCGAGCGCTTCGACCTCGGCGGTGAGGCCCATCGCGTCACGGCCGGCTTCAGCCACGGGATGAGCCGGCGAATGTCCGTGGCCCTCGCGGTGTTCCACGAGCCGGCGGTGCTGCTCCTCGACGAGCCCTTCGACGGCGTCGACCCGACCGGGGTGGACGCCACCCTGGAGTGCATCGCCGACGCGCGGGCCCGTGGCGCTGCCGTGCTCGTCTCCACCCACCTGCGTGATCTCGCCGTCACGGCCTGCGACCACGCGGTCGTCCTGCGTGGGGGGACGACCGTGGCGAGCGTCGCCGCGGCCGAGATGGCCGGCGAGGGCGGTGACCGTGCCTACCGCGCGCTCCTCGCCTGACCCGGTTGGCCCGTCCGCCTTGACGTCCTCCGCCGGGGCCGCGTCCCGCGGTCCCGCCCGGCCGCCCGGTCCCGCCCGGTCCCTCCTGCCCCTCCTGCAGCTGCGGCTCGCCGTCCTGGCCCCCCGGGCCCGGCTGGGCCTGGTGCTCGGCGCCAGCCTGCTCGTCCTGGTCACCGTGGTGGCTGCTGTCCTGCCGGCCTTCGTGCCCGTCCCGTCCGAGCTGCACGAGCAGCTGCGGACCTCCCTGCCGGCAGCCGTGCTGGGATTCCTGGCGACCGCCACCATCGCCGGCGTCGCGTCCGCCGGCGGGCGCGAGATGGTCCCCGCCGAGCAGGCGGTGGCCTTCCCGCTGGGGACGACGACCGACCACCTCGCCAGCCTGCTCCTGGCGCCCCTCAACCTCGCGTGGATCGTCCAGGCCTGGGCGCTGCTCGCCGCGGTCGCGGCCGTCTCCGGCCCGGAGCGGCTCTGGGCGGCCCAGCTGCCCGTCGTGCTCTGGGTCGCAGCCGCCACGAGCGTCGCGCAGGTCCTGTCGTGGCTCATCGAGATCGTCCGCCTGCACCGCGGCGGGGCCTGGGTGGTCCGGTCCGGCGCGGTCGTCCTCGGTGCGGCGCTGCTGGGGCTGGCCGCCCGGGGTCACCTGCTTGCGTGGGCGACCTCGCTCGGAGGCGGCTCGGTGGTCGAGCTGTCCCGCGCCGGTGCTGCCGGCCAGTGGGGGAGCTGGCTCGCCGGCCTGCTCGTCCTGGCCCTGCTCACCGGCGCAGCCGTGCCCCTCGGTGCGGTGGCGGCACGCCGCGCCGGCCGCCGCCCGCCACGGGTCCAGACCTCGGTCGAGACCCGCAGCCATCCACCCCGCCGGGACCCCGCCGGCGTGCTGCGGGCCCTCGTCCGGATCGACCGGGCCAGCGTGTGGCGATCGGCCCCGCTGCGGCGCGGGATCGTCCTGCTCGCCGTCCTGCCGATGCTCGTGGCGCTCGCCGGCCAGCTCGAGTGGGCCGTCGTCCCGGTGCTGCCGGGCCTGGCCGCCTCGGGCGGCGCCCTCCTCTTCGGTGTCAACGCGTGGTGCCTCGACGCCCGGGGCGCCGTGTGGCGCGAGAGCCTGCCCGTCTCCCCCCGGCATACGCTGCGCGCTCGCGCGTGGGTCCTCACCGAGATGCTCGTCGTGGCCGAGCTCGCCACTGTCGTCGTCTCCGGCACGCGCGCCGGGGTGCCCACCGCAGCCGAGCTCGCCGCCACCCTCGCCGCCGCGGCGGTCGTGTCGCTGTGGGTCGTGGCCTCGTCGCTGCGGTGGTCGGTCCGTCGTCCGTTCGGCGTGGACCTGCGGCGGGCCCGGGCCACCCCAGCGCCCCCGGCCGTCATGGTCGGCTACTCCGCCCGGCTGTCGGTGATGGCCACGCTCACCGGCCTGCTGTTCAGCACCCTGGGGCAGGTGGCGCCGTGGACGTGGTCGGTCGGCGCCGGCGCCGTGCTCGGCCTCACGTCGCTGGCGAGTCTGCGCCGTACCGGGCGACGGTGGGAGACTCCCGCCGTGCGGGCCCGGGTCGTCGCCACCGTGTCGAACGTCTGAACAGCGCGGACCGGTGCACCGTCTCGGACGCAGTTACCCTTGTCCGGTGACCCCCACCCGTATCGCCGGATCCTCGATCTTCCCCGCGCTGGAGCCGCTCCTGGAGCAGGTCGCCAAGCCGATCCAGTACGTCGGGGGAGAGCTCAACTCCACGGTGAAGGACTGGGACTGCGGAGGGTTCGGCCCCGGTGGCGAGGAGCGGACGACCCGCTGGGCGCTGATGTACCCGGACGCCTACGAGGTGGGCGTCCCCAATCAGGGCGTGATGATCCTCTACGAGGTGCTCAACGAACGCCCCGACGTGCTCTGCGAGCGCACGTATGCCGTGTGGCCGGACCTCGAGGCGCTGCTGCGGGAGTCGGGCGTCCCCCAGTTCACCGTCGACGCACACCGGTCCATCCGTGACTTCGACGTGCTCGGCCTCTCCTTCGCGACCGAGCTCGGCTACACCAACATGCTCACCGCCCTCGACCTCGGCGGCATCCCGCTCCATGCGGCAGACCGGACCGAGGAAGACCCGATCGTCCTGGCCGGCGGGCACGCGGCCTTCAACCCCGAGCCCATCGCCGACTTCATCGACGCGGCCGTCATCGGTGACGGCGAGCAGGCCGTCCTCGCCATCACCGACCTCATCGGGGCGTGGAAGGCGCAGGGCCGCCCGGGGGGTCGCCCCGAGCTGCTCCTGCGCCTGGCCCGCACCGGCGGCGTCTACGTCCCGTCGCTCTACGACGTCGACTACCTCCCGGACGGCCGGATCCGGCGGGTCGCCCCCCGGGCGGGCGCCTCCGGGGTGCCGTGGCGGGTCAGCAAGCACACGGTGATGGACCTCGACGCCTGGCCCTACCCCAAGGCGCCACTCGTGCCGCTGGCCGAGTCGGTCCACGAGCGGATGTCGGTCGAGATCTTCCGCGGCTGCACGCGCGGCTGCCGGTTCTGCCAGGCCGGGATGATCACCCGGCCGGTCCGCGAGCGTTCCATCACCGGCATCGGCGAGATGATCGAACGAGGGCTGGCCGCAACCGGATTCGAGGAGGTGGGCCTACTCTCGCTGTCGTCCGCCGACCACAGCGAGATCGCCGACCTCGCCAAGGGCCTGGCCGACCGCTACGAGGGCACCCAGACCGGGCTGTCCCTGCCGTCGACACGGGTCGACGCCTTCAACATCGACCTCGCCAACGAGCTGACCCGGGGCGGTCGACGCTCCGGCCTGACCTTCGCGCCCGAGGGCGGGTCCGAGCGGATCCGCAGGGTCATCAACAAGATGGTCACCGAGGAGGACCTCATCAAGACCGTCGCGGCCGCCTACGGAGCGGGCTGGCGCCAGGTCAAGCTCTACTTCATGTGCGGCCTCCCCACGGAGACCGACGAGGACGTCCTCCAGATCGCGGACCTGGCCAAGCGGGTCATCGAGACGGGCCGCCAGGTCTCCGGCCGACGGGACATCCGCTGCACCGTCTCGATCGGCGGGTTCGTCCCCAAGCCCCACACGCCGTTCCAGTGGTGCGCCCAGCTCGGGGTCGAGGAGACCGACGCCCGGCTGGCCAGGCTGCGCGAGGCGATCCGGTCCGACCGCCGCTACGGATCGTCGATCGGGTTCCGCTACCACGACGGCCAGCCCGGTCTCGTCGAGGGACTGCTGTCGCGTGGCGACCGCCGGGTCGGCAGGGTCATCGAGGCGGTGTGGCGCGACGGCGGCCGGTTCGACGGCTGGAGCGAGCACTTCTCCTACGAGCGGTGGATGACACAGGCCGAGAAGGTCTTCGCCGAGGACGGACAGGTCGACGTCGCCTGGTACACCACCCGCGAGCGCGAGCAGGTCGAGGTCCTGCCGTGGGACCACCTCGACTCGGGGCTGGACAAGGACTGGCTCTGGGAGGACTGGCAGGAGGCCCTCGACGGCACCGAGGTGGAGGACTGCCGCTGGACCCCCTGCTTCGACTGCGGGGTCTGCCCCCAGATGGGCACCGACATCGAGGTCGGACCGACGGGCAAGACCCTCCTGCCCCTCACTGTGCTCGGGTCCACCCGCGACCAGCTGCTGGAGCAGGGCTAGGTGGGCGCGCCCCACCAGGCGGTGACCGGGATCGACCCGGCCGACCTCGCCGAGGCGCTGCGGGTCATCGCGCTGACGCACGACCTGCCCCCCGAGCACCCGGACGCCGTCGCCCTGCGCCGGGCGACGGCCCGGATCTACAAGAACGTCAAGGAGCAGCGCCGGGTCGTGCGGCAGTCCAGGGCCCGGGCGGCGGACGCCGCCGTGACGGCCGCGACGGCCACCGCGGCCCCCGACCGGATCGACGACGAGACGCAGGGCCTGCTGCTCGTGCCGAGGGCTGCCGGTGAGCTCGCCGGTCGACTCGTCAAGGCCCGGTCCTGTTACACCTGCAAGACGCGGTTCGTCGAGGTGGACGCCTTCTACCACCAGCTGTGCCCGCCGTGTGCCGCGCTCAACCGCAGCCACCGCGACGCCCGCACCGACCTGCACGGCCGGCGGGCGCTGCTCACCGGTGGCCGGGCCAAGATCGGGATGTACATCGCGCTGCGTCTCCTGCGCGACGGCGCCCACACGAGCATCACGACCCGCTTCCCGCGCGACGCCGTGCGGCGGTTCGCCGCGATGGGTGACAGCGCCGACTGGATCCACCGGCTCACCGTCGTCGGGATCGACCTGCGCGACCCGGCCCAGGTCGTCGCGCTGGCCGACTCGGTCGCCGGGGCGGGCCCGCTCGACATCCTCATCAACAACGCGGCCCAGACCGTGCGCCGCTCACCCGGCGCCTACGCCCCCCTGGTGGAGGCGGAGTCGCTGCCGCTCCCGGCCGGCCCGCTCCCCGAGATGATCAGCTTCGAGCACGTCAGCGACGCCCACCCGGCGGCGCTCGCCGGCGCCCTGCAGGAGCACCCCACGCCCCACGGTGGGACGGCCCACGTGCTCACCGCGATGGCGCTGACGGCCGGGTCGGCCTCTGTGGAAAGGGTGCTCGCGGGGACGGCCATCGACGCGGGTGGCCTCGTGCCCGACCTGCACCACGTCAACTCGTGGACCCAGAAGGTCGACGAGGTGGACCCGCTCGAGCTGCTCGAGGTCCAGCTGTGCAACGCGACGGCTCCGTTCATCCTCATCAGCAGGCTGCGCGCCTCGATGGCGGCCTCGGATGCCCGCCGCACCTACGTCGTCAACGTCTCCGCGATGGAGGGCCAGTTCGGGAGGGCCTACAAGGGGCCCGGGCACCCGCACACGAACATGGCCAAGGCGGCCCTCAACATGCTGACCCGGACCAGCTCGCAGGAGATGCTCGAGTCCGACGGGATCCTGATGACCGCCGTCGACACCGGGTGGATCACCGACGAGCGCCCGCACCACACCAAGGTGCGCCTTGCTCAGGAAGGCTTCCACGCACCGCTCGACCTCGTCGACGGCGCCGCCCGCGTCTACGACCCCATCGTGCAGGGCGAGCTCGGCCACGACCTGCACGGGTGCTTCGTCAAGGACTACGCGCCCGCGCCATGGTGACCAGATGGCTGTTCGGCGACCAGCTCGGCCCGCACTTCCTCGCCGACCACGACGGCCCCGTCCTCATGGTCGAGTCGCGGCGGGTGCTCGCCCGCACGCAGTTCCACCGGCAGAAGGCGCACCTCGTCCTGTCGGCGATGCGGCACCGGGCCGCCGAGCTGGGTGAGCGCTGCGACTACCGCCGCGAGCCCACCTACCGAGAAGCCGTGGCGCACGTCGGCGGGCCGCTCGAGGTCGTGCAGCCCACGAGCCGCGCCGCCGTCGCACTCGTGCGTACGATTGCCGAGGAGCGGGAGGTGGTCCGCCTCCCCGAGCGTGGGTTCACCACCAGCAGAGCGGACTTCGAGCAGTGGGCAGCCGGTCGCGGCGGTCGGCGGCTACTGCTTGAGGACTTCTACCGCGACGCGCGCCGCCGGCTCGACGTCCTCATGGACGGCGACGAGCCGGCGCAGGGCCGGTGGAACCTCGACGCGGACAACCGGGAGCCGCCGCCCAGGGGTCGCCCCACGCTCGGCGTGGCCGAGCCACGGTGGCCGCACGAGGACGAGATCGACGCCCAGGTGCGGGCAGACCTCGACGCGTGGGAGGCCGACGGCTCGGTGAGCTTCATCGGCCGCGACGGTCCACGGCTCTTCGCCGCGACCCGGGCCGAGGCCCTCGCCGCGCTGGAGGACTTCGTCACCCACCGGCTCGGCGCCTTCGGTCCGCACGAGGACGCGATGCTCGCCGGTGACGACTGGATGGCGCACTCACTCCTGTCCGCCCCGCTCAACCTCGGGCTGCTCGACCCGCTCGAGGTGGTCGAGCGCGTCGAGGCGGCCTACCGTGCCGGCGACGTGCCGCTGAACTCGGCAGAGGGATTCATCCGCCAGGTCATCGGCTGGCGCGACTACGTGTGGCACCTCTACTGGCATCTGGGTGAGGACTACCGCCACCACAACCGGCTGAACGCGCGACGGCACCTGCCGGACTGGTTCGCGCAGCTCGACGCCGACGCGACCGGGGCGCGCTGCCTCAGCGAGGTGCTGCGGGGGGTGCGCGACCACGGCTGGGCCCACCACATCCCGCGCCTGATGGTGCTCGGCAACTACGCGATGCAACGCGGTTGGCGTCCCGACGAGGTCACCGACTGGTTCCACCGGGCCTTCGTCGACGGCTACGACTGGGTGATGCTGCCGAACGTCGTCGGGATGTCGCAGCACGCCGACGGCGGCATCCTCGCGACGAAGCCGTACGCCGCCGGCGGCGCCTACCTCAACACGATGTCCGACTACTGCGGCGGGTGCCGTTTCAACCCCAGGGTCCGGGTCGGCGAGGACGCCTGCCCGTTCACCGCCGGCTACTGGGCGTTCCTGCACCGCAACCGCGAGCGCCTCGAGGGCAACCACCGGATGGCTCGGGCGGTGCACGGCCTGGACCGCCTGACGGACCTCGACGGACTCCTGCAGCAGGAGCGGCTCCGGGGATCCTCGCCCCCCTGAGCCGCAGCGGCACGGCATACCCGCCGGTCCACATCTCCTCAGGTGAGGAGATGTGGAGGCCTGGACGCCAGCAAGCCGTTCACAGGTCCTCAGGTGAGGAGATGTGGAGGCCTGGACCCCAGCAAGCCGTTCACAGGTCGTCACGTGAGGAGATATGGACGCCTGGACCCCAGCAAGCCGTCCACAGGTCCTCAGGTGAGGAGTTGTGGGCGGTCGACCGACCTGTTCGGTCTGGCGGGAGGAGCAGACCGCTCAGACGGGGTGCCCGAGGTGAGCCAGTGCCTGCCGCAGGAGCACCCCGTGGCCGTTCTCCATGTCGCCCTGCTCCGCGAGTCGGGCGGCCTCGTCCGGCGTCACCCAGGCCAGGTCAAGGGCGTCCTGCTGCGGCGAGCAGTCGCCCTGGACGGTGACGACGAAGGCCAGCGACACGGCGTGCTGGCGGGGATCGTGAAAGGGGGTCACGCCGGGGGTCGGGAAGTACTCCGCCACCGTGAACGGTGTGGGCGACAGGGGGATCCGGGGCATCGCGAGGGGGCCGAGGTCCTTCTCGAGGTGGCGCAGCAGCGCATCACGGACCCGCTCGTGGTAGAGGACGCGGCCCGAGACCAGCTCGTGGTTGATCTCACCCTCGGCAGAGGCCCGCAGGAGCAGACCGATCTCGGTGACCACCCCCCGCTCGTCCACGCGCACGGGCACTGCGTCGACATAGAGGATGGGGAGGCGCTCGCGTGCGTCACGCAGCTCCTCGTTGGTCAGCCAGCGGCCACGGGTGTCGGTCTCGGTCATGCCTCGTTTCTATCAGGCGGGCCGCCCCCCGGCGCGACGACGTCCCGGCAGGGGGCTCAGGACGAGCGGGGCCGCAGAACGAGCGGGGCTCAGAACACCGCGCCGGGGTTCATGATCCCGCGCGGGTCGAAGAGTGCCTTGATGGCGCGCTGCCGGTCCAGCTCGCGCTCACCCAGCTCGAGGGGCAGCCAGTGCCTTTTCAGCGATCCGACGCCGTGCTCACCGGTGATCGTCCCGCCGAGGTCGAGCGCGACCCGGACGAGGTCGCCGAAGGCCTCCTCGGCGCGGTGGCGACTGTCGAGGTCGTCGCGGGTGAAGAAGAAGCAGGGGTGGAGGTTGCCGTCCCCGCCGTGGCCGGACAGGGTCACCTCGACCCCTCGACTGCGGGAGATCCGCTCGCCGGCCGAGATGAGCTCGGCGAGGCGCCCGACGGGGACACACACGTCCTCGATGAAGTGCGGGCCCTTGCGTTCGAGGGCGACGTGCAGGGCGCGGCGCCCCGCCATGAGCGCGTCCGCCTCCTGGGCGTCGTCGGCCACCGCCACCTCGCTCGCCCCCGCAGACCCGAGCAGCACGGCATACCGCTGCACGTCCTCGGCAGTGTGTCCCGGACGGTCCGACGAGACGATGAGGGCGGCCGCGCAGCCCTGCGGAAAGCCGTAGTCGGCGACGGCCTGCACCGCGACGATCGTGGCCCGGTCGAGGAACTCGAGCAGGGACGGGCGGTGCCGGTCGCGCCGCAGGGCCACCACCCCCGCCGCGGCGGCGTCGAGCGAGTCGAACGTCGCGAGGGCCGTCAGGGCGGGGTCGGGGGCGGGGATGAGCCTGGCCACGACCGACGTGACGACCCCCAGGGTGCCCTCCGAGCCGACGAACAGCCCGGTGAGGTCGAGGCCGGCGACGCCCTTGCCCGTCCGGTGGCCGGTGTGGATCAGCTCGCCACCTGGCAGCACGACGTCGAGGGCCTTGACGTAGTCGGCCGTCACGCCGTACTTCACACAGCACAGTCCGCCGGCGTTGGTCGCGACGTTGCCGCCGATGGTGCAGGTGGCGGAGGACGCCGGGTCGGGCGGGTAGCAGAGGCCGACCTCGGCCGCCCCGGACTTGAGGCTCTGGTTGATCACTCCCGGCCCCACCACCGCGTAGCCCTCGAGCTCGTTGACCTCCTCGATCGCGTCGAGGGCCTCGACGTTGAGGACGATCGCCCCCTCGCTCGCGGTCGCCCCACCGGCGAGGGAGGTGCGGGCGCCCTGCGGAACCACGGGGATGCGGTGCGCGTGCGCCTCCCGCAGCACGTCGACGACGTCCGCCACGTCCCGGGCCCGCACCACGGTGAAGTGCTCGGGCGCCGTCGCACCCAGCGACGCGTCGACGGCATAGCTCGCGGCGACGTCGGGATCCGTGACGAGGGCCCGCTCGCTCAGGACGGACGACAGGCGGGACTGGGTCACGGTCATCTCGACACTGTATGCCGCGCCCTGTTTGCCAGACCCTGCTTGCCACCACCCTGTATGCCGCGCCCCGCGCCGGCCCCTGCCCGCCGGAGCAGGCTGCTCCCCTAGAGTCCGAGCACGCCCCGCCGACCGGGGTGCGACCAGAGGAGGGTGGATGGACTTCGGCACCCTCGCGCTGATCTGTGGCGTCGCCCTGCTCGGGCCGCTCCTCGCACTGCCCCGGGGGGTCGGACTGCCGGTCGTGGTCGGCGAGCTGCTCGTCGGCGTGGTCCTGGGTTCGACGGGGATCGGCACGCTCGACTCGTCCGAGCCGACGTTCGCCTTCCTCGCGCAGGTCGGCTTCGCGCTGGTGATGTTCGTCGCGGGGTCCCACGTGCCCGTGCGCGACCCGGCACTGCGCCAGGGAATCGGCCCGGGTCTGGCCCGGGCGTTCGCGATCGGCCTCCTCGCCGTTCCCGTGGGCCTGCTGTTGGCCCACCTCGTCGGCACGGACCACGGCGGCCTGTATGCCGTGCTCCTTGCCTCGTCGTCGGCGGCCCTGATCCTGCCGATCATCTCCTCCACCGGGGCGGGCGGCCGCGCCGTGCTTGAGCTGCTCCCGCAGGTTGCCGTGGCCGACGCTGCCTGCATCGTCGCGCTGCCGCTCGCCATCGACCCGGCCCACGCCGCCAGGGCCCTCGTCGGCGGGTTGGCCGTCCTCGTCGGTGCCGCCGGAGTCTTCCTCGCCCTGCGGTGGGTCGAGCGCTCCGGGGTGCGCCACCGGGTCCACCACCTGTCGCAGGACCGCAAGCTCGCCCTCGAGCTGAGGGTCTCGCTCACCGTGCTGTTCGCGCTCGCGGCGCTGGCGGTGGTTCTGCACGTCTCCGTGCTCGTCGCCGGCTTCGCGTTCGGCCTGGCCGTCGCCGCCGTGGGCGCGCCCCGGCGGCTGGCGAAGCAGCTCTTCGCCATCACCGAGGGGTTCCTCGGCCCGCTGTTCTTCGTCTGGCTCGGGGCCTCCCTCAACCTGCGCGACCTCATCTCCCACCCGGCGGCGATCGGCCTGGGTCTCGGTCTCGGCGTTGGGGCGGTCGCCGTCCACGCCCTGATGGCCCTGACGCGCCAACCGCTGCCGGTGGCCGTGCTGACCTCTGCCCAGCTCGGGGTTCCCGTGGCCGCGGCCACCCTCGGGGGGCAGCTCGGCCTGCTCGGTCCGGGGGAGGCGGCCGCCCTCCTGCTCGGGGCCCTGGTGACCATTGCCGCGACCACCGTGGCCGCCGCGGCGCTCCGCAGACCGGCCCGTCTGCCCTAGACTGGGCCCCGAGGCGTTCGAGCCGTCATCAGCGGTGAGCCTCCGGAAGAACAGGACCTGTGCGGCCGGCGGCGGAACCCGCCCTCGGCTCGCGGGCCCCCATTAGACCCGGACGGGTGGGCCCGTGACAGCCTTCGGCAAGAGCGGCCGTGTGCCTTCCCCGGAGCGTCGGGGTTGCGGGCGGCAAGCGAGGTGGCACCGCGGTGGTGTCGGGCGAACGGCCCGGCGACGTCGTCCTCGTGGAGACACGAGCAGACGACCACACGACACCGCCACACCAGGAGCCGAGCAGCCATGACCTACCCCAAGGTCACCACCGGGGCCACCACGTCATCCGCCACCGCCGCGAACGACAACGCCGTGATCGGCACCGCCGTGATCGGCACCGCCGTGCATGCCGTCCCGTCGAGCCCCCGCTTCCCCGAGATCGAGGAGCGCGTCCTGGCCTACTGGGACCGGGACGGCACCTTCATGGCCTCGGTCGAGAACCGCGATGCCGGGGCGGACGGCTCCAACGAGTTCGTCTTCTACGACGGGCCGCCCTTCGCCAACGGCCTGCCGCACTACGGCCACCTGCTCACGGGATACGTCAAGGACATCGTGCCCCGCTACCAGACGATGCGCGGCCGTCGGGTCGAGCGCCGGTTCGGGTGGGACACCCACGGTCTGCCGGCCGAGCTGGAGGCGATGAGCCAGCTCGGCATCAAGACCAAGGAGGAGATCCTGGACCTCGGGATCGAGACCTTCAACGACGCCTGCCGCACCTCCGTCCTGAAGTACACCGACGACTGGCGCGCCTACGTCACCCGGCAGGCCCGGTGGGTCGACTTCGACCATGACTACAAGACGCTCGAGCCGGACTACATGGAGTCGGTCATGTGGGCCTTCAAGCAGCTGCACGAGAAGGGCCTGGTCTACGAGGGCTTCCGGTGCCTGCCCTACTGCTGGAACGACCAGACACCGCTGTCCAGCCACGAGCTGCGGATGGACGACGACGTCTACCAGATGCGCCAGGACCCGGCCGTCACGCTCGGCCACCGGCTCGAGACCGGCGAGCTCGCCCTGATCTGGACGACGACGCCGTGGACGCTGCCGAGCAACCTCGCGATGGCGGTGCGCGGGGACGTCGACTACGTCGTCGTGGAGTCGGACTTCACGGGGACGACCGAGCGCTACGTCCTCGCGGAGGCGAGGCTCACGGCATACGCGAAGGAACTCTTCGGCGGCGGCGAGGTCGATGTGCAGGAGCGGATCGTCCAGCGGCTCAAGGGCTTCGAGCTGGTCGGGCGCCGCTACACGCCGCCGTTCGACTACTTCGTCGGTCACCCGAACTCGCACGTCGTGCTGGACGCCGACTACGTCACCACCGAGGACGGCACGGGCATCGTCCACATCGCCCCCGCCTTCGGTGAGGAGGACAAGCTCCTCACCGACCAGCACGACATCGCGCCCGTCGTGCCCGTCGGCCCCGACGGCCGGTTCACCGCGCCGGTGAGCGACTACGAGGGCATGCACGTCTTCGACGCCAACGCGCACATCATCGAACACCTGAGGGCCCGCACGCAGGGTGACGACACGGCCGACACTGCCGGCTCGACCAC
>NZ_JBKJPP010000037.1:0-15294 GCF_046595215.1 Lapillicoccus sp.
CCCGTGGAACGGAACCACTCAAGGCTGGCCCTTCTCGATTCGGCGCCATTCAGCTCGAGAGTCGTTGCCCGCAGTGCGCGAGCGGGTATCAGGGACGGGGCGGACCGATGCGCGTGAGCCGTGCGGCGGCGGGCGCGGGATCGGATTACGGGCTGCTGACGTGTGGCTGACAACGGTTGACCGCGATGGTCCTGCCGTTCACGGTAGGGCCATGACGTCGCCGAGGAAGTGGAGTGACCGCCTGCTCCTGGCCGTGTCGGGGGAGGGACGCGACGTCCGTCACCGCCACGAGCGGGCCAGGCCTGAATGGTGGCCCGCGTTCAGCAGCCCCCTGCGTTCGACCGCGGTCACGGCGCGGGTGGGCCGGCTGCTGGGGATCTCGTTCTCCATCTGTTTCGTGACCGGCCTTCTCAGCCACTACCAGTACCAGCCGTGGTCGTGGCTGCCCGAGCCGGCGAGCCCGGTCTGGGCCTACCGGGTGACCCAGGGGTTGCACATCGCCACGGGGACCGCGTCGATCCCGCTGCTGCTGGTCAAACTGTGGTCGGTGTTCCCCAACCTCTTCCGGTGGCCGTTGGTCCGCTCCACCAGGCACGGCCTCGAGCGACTGTCGGTCGCGGTGCTGGTCTCGTCGGCGCTCGTGCAGCTGTTCACCGGGTTCTTCAACGCGTTGAACTGGTATCCGTGGGCGTGGGACTTCGTCCCGGTGCACCGGTTCCTCGGGTACGTCGTCATCGGCTCGGTCCTCCTGCACGTCGCCGTGAAACTGCCCGACATCACATACGGCCTGAGTGCCAAGGTGGTGGACGGCGACGTCCTCACCGAGATCCCTTGGAGCGAGAACCCCGCCGCGCACAGCAACGCCGGCAAGATCCCGCCACCAGCCACGGAGGGTCTGTCCCGTCGGGGACTGCTCGTGGCCACCGGTAGCGGCATCGGTGTCGTCGTGATGACGTCGGTCGGGCAGACCCTGACACCGCTGGAGCCGGTCGGTCTGCTGGCCATCCGGCAGGGGAAGAAGGGTCCACAGGGCGTCCCGGTCAACCGCACCGCGGACCAGGCCGGGGTGGGCGCCTCCGCGTCCGCGGCGACCTGGGCGTTGCGGGTTGGGGGTCCGAAGCCCTACTCACTGGGTCTGGCCGAGGTCGAGGCGATGGCCCTGCACGACGAGCAGCTCCCCATCACCTGCGTCGAGGGATGGAGCGTCGGAGCCGCCTGGCGCGGGGTGCGACTCATCGACCTCGTCGTCCGTGCCGGGGGCACTGCCGATTCACGGGTCAGGGTGCACTCCCTCGAGACGGGCGGCAGCTATCGCACGTCGGACGTCTTCGGCCCGCAGGTGTCGCACGCCCTGCTCGCCACTCACCTCAACGGGCAGCGGCTGAACCTTGACCACGGCTACCCCCTGCGGTTAATTGCCCCGAACCGTCCCGGAGTGCTGAACACGAAGTGGCTCACCATGGTCGAGGTGCTCTGATGCGCTTGCGTCTGACGCTTGCCGGCGCCGGGATCCTGCTGCTCCTCTTCGGCGTCTTCCGGCTCGTCACCCAGATCCCGTTTGGGAGCCTCCTGATCCTCGCCCTGTGGCTGGCTGGCGCCATCCTCATCCACGACGGCATCCTGTCCCCGCTGGTCCTCGCGATCGGCTGGGGCATCGGACGCCTCGTGCCGCCCCGGGCGCGACTGTTTCTGCAGGGCGCCCTCGTGGCGGCGGGCCTCGTCACCGTGGTCGCGATCCCGATGATCTACCGACAGGGCAGTCAGCCGGCGAGCAAGGCACTCCTGCAACAGAACTTCGGCGGCAACCTCACCCTCCTCGTCGGCATCATCGCCGGCGCGACACTACTGGCCTATGCCGTGCGGGTCGCTCGGGACCAGGCAGCCGCACGCACCCTGGCCGAAACGGAGACCGAGGACGAGCCGGACAGTCCAATGCCGCGAGCTGGCGTCGAGCCTGACCTCGCGCACGGACAGACACAGCGCCGGACCCGGATGGGCGACGGTGACCCGTAGGTCGATGCGAATCGGAGAGCCCGCCGATGCTGCTCATCGTCCTTGCGCCGGGTCGTGCAACTCGGTGGCCTCGTGGCTGGCCCACCGACCAGGTCTGACACCCACCGCTGTGTCTGGGACGGACGTGTCCCACTGGTCAGGCGCCGCGCCGCTACCGCTGGATGACGGGTTGCGCGCTAGGGGGACCCAGCCTGGTTCCCCCGGGGCTTGCGAGCGCTCCAGGTGTCCAGGCCGGTGTCGACGGACCGAGGTCATACGAGAGAGTCGGAGGCGCCAACTTGGCCAGGTGTCCGCCGCAGATTGTCTTCGCACCCAATTCGTGCGATAGCTCGTGCGATATCTCTTGGCGAATCGGGGTCAATCGGGGTCACTGGCGGCCAGCCGCAGGCCTTAGCCATGAAGACCCTAGACAGGCAAAACCCCAGGTCAGCAATGCTTTCACCTGCGGTTTCGGGTGGTGGCCAGGGGCGGGGTCGAACCGCCGACCTTCCGATTTTCAGGTGGAGGATCGAGTGGGCCGGATCCGTACGGACCAGAGATCCAGAGTCGCCGGCGGCATGCCAGCCCTCCCTGGGCCCTCCCGTGGTCTCATTTCTAGTCTCATTCGTGTGCCTTCAGGGTGGTTCCTGCGCGGCCTTGTGGATCGCCGTCGAGCGTGTCTGAACGCTCGCAGCGGGCTCTGAATCCCGCGGGGCAGACCTCGAAAGCGTGTGTTGGGGAGACTCCACCGTGGGTTCGAGTCGCACCGCCACCGCCAAACAGCAGCCGACCTTCCAGTCGCCTCCCGACGCCTGAATGTCTCGGAGAGTTGTGGCCCGGGAGGGCCCCAAGACTCCGGGATCTCCCCGGCAGGCGCGCCGGGAGCTCGTCGGCGCCGGGCCGGGCGGCGCCGACGTGACAGGCTGGGCGGGATGTGACTATCCCGCCGTCCGCCCCCAGGAGAGCTCTCGTGTCCCGTCCGGTGATTGCCGTGCTCAACGGCCCCAACCTCAACCTGCTCGGCGAGCGCCAGCCCGAGGTCTACGGGTCGGAGACGTTGGCGGACCTCGAGCGTCGGTGCGTGGCGCACGCCGACGGCCTCGGCTGCGACGTCGACTTCCGCCAGAGCAACCACGAGGGCGACCTCGTCTCGATGATCCAGGAGCTGCGTCGGTCGGCGGGCGTGGTCATCAACGCGGGGGCCTACACGCACACCTCGATCGCGATCCGGGATGCCCTCGCGCTCGTGCAGGGCCCGATCATCGAGGTCCACATCTCCAACGTCCATGCGCGAGAGGGGTTTCGCCAGCACTCCTACCTCTCCGACGTGGCGACCGGCGTCATCGTCGGGTGCGGGACGCTGGGTTACGAGCTGGCCCTGAGTGCCATCGCGTCGAAGCTCGACGGGGGAGTGGGCTGACGCCAGGCTGGCGCAGCCCGGGTCCTCAGCAGCGGGGCGTGGTCCGCGCGGCAGTGGCAGCCGCGGGGGCGCCCGGAGTTGCGGGCGCAGCGGCGACGAGGGCCTGGTACCCGTTGCCGACGACGAGGTCAACCGACGCGTCGGCCCGGGCGTCGACGACCATCACGGAGCCGGCGACCAGGCTCGCCACCAGGCCGGCGGCCACCTCGCCGTTCTTGCCGTGGCGCACCTCGGCCGGCTGGGGGATCGTCTTGCGGAGCGGGTCGTTCGAGACGGTGCCCACGACGTATCCGCGTTCCTTGACGCCCTTGGCCGTGTCGCTCGCGAGACCGTTGCGGTTCGTCGCGTTGTAGACGTTCACCGTGATCTGGCCGGGGGCCGGCGCCGCCCCGGGCGCACCCGGCGCCGCCGTCGTGGCGGTGCCCGTCGGGCACGCCGCCGAGGTGGCCGCGCCCTTCTTGAAGTAGGTGGACGCGTAGTAGAACGCTCCCGCGAGGAGGGCGACCGCCACCACCAGCGTGACAGCCGTCCGCAGCCGTTTGCGCGAGCGCTGGGAGGAGGTCGACTCCACGACGTAGCTCACCGCTCCCCCTCCCGACGCTGGATGGCCCGCCGCCCGTCTGATCTCTGGACGGCTCGGCTGATCTCTGGACGCTAGTGAAGCACGAGGACGCGCGCGTGGAGGGTAGGACGCTGCTGGAGCGCCGCGCGCAGGGCCCGGTGGAGGCCGTCCTCGAGGTAGAGCGCGTCCTGCCACTCGACGACGTGGGCGAAGAGGTCACCGTAGAAGGTCGAGTCCTCGGACAGCACCATGGCCAGGTCGAGATTGCGCTTGGTCGTCACCAGATCCTGCAGCCGCACCATCCGGGGTGGCACGTCCGACCAGTCCCTCGCCGTGACGAGACCGTGCTCCGGATAGGGGCGGGACTCGCCGACAGCCTTGAAGATCACGGGTGCCAGTGTAGGCAGACGCTGCTCCGGTCCACCCTCCGCAAGGACGGCTAGAGTGCGGATCGTGACTGACGCGACCACGCCCTCAGACGGCTCCGCTCCCACGACACCGGCCCCCGCCGCACCGGCGCCAGCGCCCACCGCACCGGCGCCCGCGCCCACCGCACCGGCGCCCGCGGCCACCGCACCGGCGCCCGCCCAGATCACGGAGATCCTGCAGGGCTACGCCTTCGAGGGTCCCGCGCTTGAGTTCGGCGCAGCGGTCGTCGACGGGCTGACCTACCCGGAGGCCAAGGTCCGCATCCCGCTCGCGGTGCTCAACAGGCACGGACTGGTCGCCGGCGCCACGGGCACCGGCAAGACCAAGACCCTCCAGCTGATGGCCGAGCAGCTTGCCGGCCAGGGCGTCCCGGTCTTCCTCGCCGACATCAAGGGCGACCTGTCCGGCATGGCGGTGGCCGGCCAGCCCAACGACAGGATCACCGCCCGCGCGGCGAGCATCGGGGAGCAGTGGGACCCCACGGCATACCCGACGGAGTTCCTCTCCCTCGGCGGGCTGGGCACCGGCATCCCGATCCGCGCGACGATCACGTCCTTCGGCCCGACCCTGCTGAGCAAGGTCCTCGGTCTCAACGCGACCCAGGAGTCGAGCCTGGGGCTGGTCTTCCACTATGCCGACGCTCAGGGACTGGCGCTGCTCGACCTCAAGGACCTGCGTGCCGTCATCCAGCACCTCACCTCGGACGAGGGCAAGGTCGACCTCAAGGCCCTCGGCGGGCTGAGCGCGGCCACCGCGGGGGTCATCCTGCGCGAGCTCATCGGCTTTGCCGACCAGGGCGCCGAGGCGTTCTTCGGCGAGCCCGAGTTCGACACCGCCGACCTGCTGCGGATGTCCGCCGACGGCAAGGGGATGGTGACGATCCTCGAGCTGCCCACGGTGCAGGACCGCCCGGCCCTGTTCTCCACCTTCCTCATGTGGATGCTCGCCGACCTCTTCCACGACCTCCCGGAGGTCGGCGACCCCGACAAGCCCAAGCTCGTCTTCTTCTTTGACGAGGCGCACCTGCTCTTCAACGGCGCGTCGAAGGACTTCCTCGACGCGATCCAGCAGACCGTCCGCCTCATCCGGTCCAAGGGCGTCGGGGTCTTCTTCGTCACCCAGTCGCCCAAGGACGTCCCGTCCGACGTCCTGGCCCAGCTCGGCAACCGGGTGCAGCATGCGCTGCGGGCGTTCACCCCGGACGACGCCAAGGCGCTCAAGGCGGCCGTGTCGACCTACCCGCGCAGCGGCTACGACCTGGGCGCGCTCCTCACCTCGCTCGGCACCGGCGAGGCCGTGATCACGGTCCTGTCCGAGAAGGGCGCCCCGACCCCGGTGGCCTGGACCCGGATGCGCGCCCCGCAGTCCCTCATGGCGCCGGCGCCGGAGGCGACGATGAACCAGATCATGGCCGGCTCCCAGATCGCGCAGAAGTATGCTGCGGTGGCGGATCGGGAGTCGGCGTACGAGCTGCTCCAGTCCCGCATGCAGGCGGCGCCCGCCGCCGAGGCCCAGCCCGCGACGACCGCCGCGTCACCAGCGCCGGCGCACCCGGCCCGTGCGGCGAAGGAGGACCCGACGATAATGGAGAAGGTGGTGGAGTCCTCGGCCTTTCGGTCCATCCTCCGCTCGGCCGGCACGGTGATCGGCCGGGAGATCACCCGGAGCCTCTTCGGAACGGCCCGCCGAGGCCGCTGACCTCAGCCACCTCGCCGACCGCAGGTCCTCACGTGAGGAGTTGTGGTCGGGGTTGGTCCGATCGGGCGGCCGCAGGTCCTCACGTGAGGAGTTGTGGTCGGGGGTGAGCCAGGGGGCCCTCGGGACGGTCACACATCCTCGTCGTCGGTGTCGTTGTCCTCGTCGCCGGACATGTCTGCGAAGTAGGTGACGATCTGGATTGCGGGGTTGTCGGCCGACTCCAGGACGAGCTGGCGCAACAGGACGACTCGCCCGTCGGGAATGCGGACCCGTTTGACACCACTGCGATTCGGTCGGGCGTCGTGCCGTTCCCACCAAGAACGCGCCTGCGGCGTCACCTCGAAGATCTCCTCGAGCAGGGTGGAGAACGCGGGGTCGTCCGGGTGCTCGGCGAAGGACTCCCGAAAGTGCGCCACCTGGTCGGCCGCCTCCGCCTCCCAGTCGACGTAGAGCTCACGGGCGGAGGGGTCGCACAGGTAGTACCACAGCATGTTGCGCTCACGGCCCGGCTTCGTGTTCCAGTTGGTGAAGAGCAGGTTCGCCGAGCGGTTCGAGGTCAGGATGTCCCAGCGCGCGCCCATGACGTAGGTGGGGTTGGGCTCGAGGACCTCCGCCAGCTCCTCGATCTCCTCGCCGATCTCCTCCTCGGCCAGGAGCGGGCGACGCACCTCACCGGATCTGAGGTCCCGCAGCATCCGACGCTCGCGGGCGGTGAGCAGGAGCGCTCGGCCGATCGACTCGAGCACAGCCCTGGAGGGCCGCAGGTCCCGGCCGCGTTCGATGAACGTGTAGTAGGCGAGCGACATGTCGGCGAGCTCTGCGACCTCGGCCCGACGCAGACCCGAGACGTTGCGTCCCTTGGTGCGGGCGATCCCGACGTCCTCCGGCTGCAGAGCCATCCGGCGCCCGCGCAGGAAGGTGCCGAGGGTCGGGACCGGGGCGGTGCCCGACGGTGTCGATGGCACCTTGTCGACCGGAGGCGGCGTGGTCATGGCGTCAGTGTGTCAGCGCCGGGGGCGCACCGGCAGGATGGACGTGACGTCACCGTGACCTCGCCTCGGACTAGGTTGACGGCATGGCAGCTCGCATCGACGGCAAGACGACCCGGCCCATCCCCGGCTCACCTGCGGGCATCCTCGTCCAGCTGCGGGGCCTCCGGCCGTCGCTCTCGCCGGCCGAGGACCGGGTGGCGGAGCAGGTGCTGGCCGATGCGCGGGCCGCGGCAGCCCTGACGATCAGCGAGCTCGCGGTGCAGGCGAGGACGTCCGAGACGACCGTCCTGCGCTTCTGCAAGCGTCTCGGCCTGCCCGGCTACCCCCAGCTGCGGCTGGCCCTGGCCGCGGAGTCCGCCCAGCCGCGGGCGCTGGTCGCGGCTGCCACGGACATCAACGAGGACGACTCGATCGACGACATCATCTCCAAGGTGGCCTTCGCCGATGCGAGCGCGGTGGAGGAGACCGCGCACCAGCTCGACCGCGGTGCTCTGAGTACCGCCGCCGAGGCGATCGCGGCTGCCTCGCGGGTGGACATCTACGGCATCGGGGCGAGCGCCATCGTCGGGACGGACGCCCAACAGAAGCTGCACCGGATCGGGGTCATCGCATTCTCGTGGAACGACCCCCACCTCGCTCTGACCAGCGCGGCACTGCTGCGTGCCGGGGACGTGGCCATCGGCATCTCCCACTCCGGCACGACCCGGGAGACCATCGAGTCGCTGAGCAAGGCGCGGAGCCAGGGTGCGACCACCGTCGCCATCACGAACTTCCCGCTGTCGCGGCTCGTCGATAGCGCCGACATCGTCCTGACGACCGCGGCGCGTGAGACCCCGCTGCGTTCCGGGGCCACGGCCAGCCGCATCGCGGCCCTCACCGTCATCGACTGCCTCTACATCGCGGTGGCACAACGGGACCCGAACCGGGCCAGGCAGGCCGTGGTCGACACGCGTGCGGCCGTCTCCGGTCACCACCTCTAGGCCGCGGCGCCATCGTGGGCCGGTGAGCGTTCTCGTCGGGATCGACGTCGGCGGATCCGGGATGCGTCTGCGGCGGGTCATGAACGACCGCCCCGGCCACGTCCGGACGGCGCCCGGGGCGCGCGTCACCGCTGAGGGCATCGACCTTGACACGTTGGTCACCTCGGCTGAACGGCTGCTCTCCGACCACCGCGTCGACCGCGACCACCGGGTCGACATCGACGTGCTCGTCTGGTCGATGCGCGGCCTGCTCGGGCTCCTCGACCCGGAGACCGTGCACCGCACGGTCACTCATCGGCTGGGGGCTGCGCACACCGTCGTCTGCAGCGACGCCCTCTCCTCGCTCGTCGGAGGCGTCGGGGCCGTCCGACCGGGCGCCGTCGTCGCCGCGGGGACCGGCGCGGTGGCCTTCGGCACGGACTTCACCGACGTCTGGCGCCGGGTCGACGGCTGGGGACACGTGCTCGGGGACCGCGGGTCCGGAGCCTGGGTCGGGCTCGAGGGTCTCCGGGCGGCGCTGAGGACAAGCGACGGGGTGAGCGACGGAACCAGCGACGGGATCAGCGACGGGATCAGCGACGGGGTGGGCGACGCGAAGAGCGCGTGCGGGGGAGCCCTGCTCGCCGCAGCGCGGGCACACTTCGGCCCGGTGGAGGGCTGGCCGCGGATGGTGATGACCCGGTCGGATTCCCCCGAGCTGTTGGCCGGGTTCGCGCCGTCGGTCTGTGGGCTGGCCGAGCATGACCAGACCGCCGCGGCGATCTGCGCGGCGGCTGGTCGCGCGCTGGCCGCGTCCCTCGCCAGCGCCGCGGCAGGCATCGAGGATGGGCGCCTCGTCGCCGTGGGGGGCCTGCTACGGGCAACGCCGGTGCGGCGAGCCTTCGAGGGCGCCTGTGCCGAGGCCGGTCTGACCCTCACCCCGGCGCGCGGGACGTCGTTGGACGGGGCGCTCCGGATCGCTCGTCACCTCGCCTCCGGTCGGCCCCTTCCGGGGCGGGCGCCCTTCCTGCTCGTTGGTTGAGCTCCGTCGCCCATGCGAAGGGGTGGCGTCGGGCCCGGTGCGCCGCGGTCGCCGGCCGGCCCCGAGGACGAGCAGGTCCCATTCTGCGGATGCGCGCTCTCGCCACCGGGCGCCAGCGGTCCGGGAGGTGCGGCAGGCCCGGCAGGCCCGGCAGGCGCGGACGGCGCGGACGGTGCATCGGACGGCATACGGGTCAGGTCTGCTCGACGTGGTCGTCGAGCCCTGCGATGACCTGCTCGAGCATTGAGGCGAGCTCCTCTCGCTCACCCGTGCTGAGGGTGCTGAGGACGTCGCTCTCGACCAGGTTCGACTCCTTGATGGCGGCCGAGAACATCTGCCAGCCCTGCGGGGTCAAGCTGACCAGGACGCGGGTGCGGTTGCCCGGGTCGCTCGTGCGGGAGACCAGTCCCCGCCCGGTCATCCGGTCGAGGCGGTGGGTCATCGACGAGGGGGCGATGCCGGCCGACTCCGCGAGCTGGGTCGGGGTCATCGCCGTGCCCTCCTCGCAGGTCGCCAGACGGGAGAGCACGGTCCACTCCCCCTGGCTGAGGCCGAGGTCGACGAGCTGGCGGTCGTACCACTGACCGAGGCGGCGCTGCAGACCGTGGATCGCGGTGATGACCCGCTGCACCGTCTCCTCGCCGCCGGCCGCGACATAGGACGCCACGTCGGCGCGGTAGCGCTCCTGCGCGGTCTCGACCGGACGCTCCCCGGGGGTCATCCACCGATCTTCTCATGCTAATATTTCGATATCGAAGTATTCGAGAGACAAATCTACGAGTTCGAATGTTGAGAGCCTCATGATCAAGCGCGCAAACCTGGTGGTTCTGGCCGGAGCGGTCAGCATGCTCGGGTGGGGCACGGTGCTGCCCTACCAGTACGCGTATGCCGCGAACACCCGCGGCTGGGGCACCCTGGCGGCGGCCGGGGCCTCGAGCCTCTTCTCCGTGGGGGCGCTCCTCGCCGCTCCCGTGGGTGGTCGCCTGGCCGACCGCCTGCCGCCGGTGCGGGTCGCCGTGACCGCGAAGGTGCTCGCGGCCCTGGCGAGCGTCGGCCTGCTGCTCGCCGACTCACCGCAGGCCTTCCTGGCCGCGATGTTCGTCTTCGGCATGGGCATCACGGCCGCCCAGCCGGCCCAGTCCGTCCTCATCCTGCGCTGGGTCGGGTCGAAAGACCGGCGACGCGTCTTCGCCTGGCAGTTCACCGGCTCGTCGATCGGCATGGCCATCGGCGCCCTCCTCGCGGCCCAGATCGTCGACCTCGACCAGGAGCACGGCATGTGGCCCGCGTTCGCGATGGCCGCGGTCGGCTTCGTCCTCGGCGCCGGGCTGCTCGCGCTGTCCGGCCGTCGCGCCGGTGCCGAGGTCTCCGACCCACTCGAGGGCGACTCGCCCGCCGAGCGGGTCAACTCCGCCGTGGCGCTGCGTGCGGTGGCGTCGGTCCCGGCCCTGCGCTGGGTCGCGGCCGTCACGGTCGCCCTCGCCCTGGGATTCTACGCGCAGTTCGAGTCCGGACTGCCGGCCTTCGCGCTGATGTTCCTCGATGTCCCGGCCCGGACGATCGGCACCGCGGCAGCGGTCAACTGCCTCGTCATCGTCGCCCTCCAGATGGTCGTGGTCCGGTGGACCGCACGCCGCGACTCCGCGTCGCTGCTCGTCGTCGTCGGCCTGATCTGGGTCCTCTCGTGGGGGATCCTTGCCTTCTCGATGACCACCCCCGCGATCGCGGCGGTCCTCTTCGTGACGACCTACGGCATCTTCGCGGTAGGGGAGACGATGTTCGCGCCGATCCTCAACCCGCTCACGGCGAGCCTCGCCCCGGCCGGGATGGTCGGCACGACGCTCGGCCTCTTCGCCGCGCTCCAGACGGGGGTGTCCGCCGTGGGCCCGCTCCTCGCCGGGCTGGCGCTCGGCGCCGGGCACGGGACGATCTTCGTCGTCGTGCACCTCGGCATCAGCGGGCTCGCCGTCCTTGCTGCCCTGCGCCTGCGGAGCGTGCTGCGCCCCTCCTCGTCCTCCCGGACACCGGCTGACCCGGGTCCGGTGCGCCGGAACCGGTCACTGGCCGACGGACAGGTCGGACGGGGTCGGTAAAGACCTGCCCCGGGACATCCGTCCCGGAGCATGCTTCTGTCCTCGGCTGCGTCAAGAGATGGCCAACTCGCTTGACCGGTGCCTCCAACGCGACGAGTGTCACGATTTGTGCCGTTCGGCGAGTGAGCCGTCCCGCGGGCCTGTCCGTTTCCGGGGCGGGCGGCCCCGGGGCGGCGGCGCCCGTGCCCCCGGCATACCCCGCAGCCCCCGGTCGGTGGCCCATCTCCAAGGAGCAAGCACACGTGAGACACCTCTTCACGGGCGTCACCCTCGCAGCCCTCGTCGCCGCCGCGGCGACGGCTGTCCCCGTGGTCGATGCGCACGGCGCCCCCACACCGACGCCCGACCGCGGCACCCAGATCCTCGTCGAACAGGCCAAGGCCGACCAGACCGGTCAGACCCTCGGCCTCGGCGGCGGCGAGAAGCTCGTCGTCAAGGACGTCATCACGGATGCCGACGGCTCCAGCCACGTGCGCTACGCCCGGACCTTCAAGGGGCTGCGCGTCATCGGCGGCGACTTCGTCTCCCACCGCGACAAGGCCGGCGCCGTCAAGGACGTCACCTGGAACGCGTCGGGCAAGGCGGCGGTCGCCTCGACCACCCCCACGGTCTCCCTCGCGGCCGCGGCCGCCAAGGGCGCCAGGCAGGGCCTCGCGCCACCTCGGGGCGAGCTCGTCGTGTATGCCGGGGGCGCCGCGCCCGTCCTCGCCTACGACGTCCTCACCGAGGGCACCAAGGCCGACCAGACCCCCTCGAGACTGCACACCGTGGTCGACGCCACCACCGGGGCCACCCTGACCAGCTGGGACGCGATTGAGAACGGCAGCGGCAAGGGAATCTTCGTCGGGGCGGTGCCGATCGGCACCACCCTTCTCAACGGGGCCTACCAGCTGAAGGACACGACCGGGAACTACGTCACCGACATGAATGGCGCGGCGACGACCGGCACCGGCGTCCAGTTCACCGACGCTGACGACCTGTGGGGCAACGGCTCGAACTCCGACCGGGCCTCGGCCGCCGTCGACGCGCAGTACGGCGCGGAGAAGACCTACGACTTCTACAACACCGTGCTCGGACGGGCCGGCATCTGGAACAATGGCACCGGCGCCCGCTCGCGCGTGCACTACGGCAACGCCTACTCCAACGCCTTCTGGGACGGCATTCAGATGACCTACGGCGACGGCGCCAACAACGCCAACCCCCTCGTCGAACTCGACGTCGCCGGCCACGAGATCTCGCACGGTGTCACCGATAACACGGCCGCCCTGGCCTACTCCGGGGACGCCGGCGGCCTCAACGAGGCGACGTCCGACATCTTCGGCACGGCGGTGGAGTTCTACGCCAACAACCCCAGTGACGTCCCTGACTATCTCATCGGGGAGAAGCTCAACCTCAACGGCAACGGCACCCCGCTGCGCTACATGGACAGGCCGTCCCGGGACGGGGCCTCGAAGGACTGCTGGACGAGCACGACCGGCAGCCTCGACCCGCACTACTCCTCGGGCCCGCTGAACCACTGGTTCTTCCTCGCCTCCGAGGGCTCGGGCTCCAGGACGATCAACGGCGTGAGCTACAACAGCCCCACCTGCAACGGGATGGCGCTCACCCCCATCGGCCGGACCAAGGCAGAGAAGATCTGGTATCGCACGCTGTCGACCTACCTCACGGCGAACAGCACCTACAAGAACGCCCGTGACGGCGCGGTCAGGTCCGCCAAGGACCTCTACGGCGCGAGCAGTGCCGAGTGCTCCGGGATCGCAGCCAGTTTCAGCGCCATCGGCGTCCCGGTGGGCGCCGAGACCTGCGGCGGGGTCGCGCCGCCGCCGCCGCCCACCACCGGCAACCTGTTTGCCAACCCGGGCTTCGAGTCCGGGGCCGTGAGCTGGACCGGCACCGCCGGCCCGATCACCAGCAGCACGGGACGCCCCGCACACAGCGGCTCGTGGAAGATGTGGCTCGGTGGCAACGGCACGACCGCGACCGAGAGCGAGGCCCAGACCGTGGCCGTTCCGGCGACGGGCACCCCGATGCTGACGTTCTGGCTCCGCACCGACACCGCGGAGACCGGCAGCACGGCATACGACACCCTGAAGGTGCAGGTCATCGGCGGCGGGGTCACCACGACGCTCGCCACCTTCAGCAACGTGGGCGCCAACGCGACCTACGCGCAGAAGTCCTACGACCTGTCGGCCTTCAAGGGCACTTCGGTCTCGGTGAAGTTCCTCATGGTCGAGGACTCGTCGCTCCAGACGAGCTTCGTCGTGGACGACACCTTCGCCGGCTGAGCGCCACCCCGCACGGCTGAGGCCGGCCACCCCCGGACCTCGGGGGTGGCCGGCCTTCGCCGCGTCAATCCTTCGTGCAGAGGGCGTATGCCGGGCTGGCGCCGGTCACGTCGTCGAGCAGGCCGGTGACGGCGGCGACCTCGTCGCCGGCGGCCTCGCCGAGGGAGCCGCCCCCGTCGGGACGTGTGTAGGCCACGGTGACGGCCATCTGGTCGGAGACCCGTCCGGCCGAGGTCGCCGCGGTGGGGGGGTTCGCGTCCAGCTCGCGGACAGCTCGGTCGAGGCCGGCAAGGGCAGCGGGCGTCAGGGTGCAGCCGGGCCGTGGACCCGATCTCGTGCTGACACCGGTGGCGCCCGACACCTGGACGACGACCCGGTCGTCGAACCCGGCGATCCCCCCGACCCTGGTGACGGTGACGGGGAAGACCGAGCGCGCGGCTGATCCGGACGTAGCGCCGCCCGAGGCCGCCGCGCCCGAGCCGGAAGCGCCCGAGCCGCAGGCCGACACGAGGGCCAGGGAGGTCAGCAGGACCAGCCGGAGGATCACCCCGCCATTCTCCGTGGTCGTCGGGGCGGACGCACGTCGGGTTGCGGGCTGATGGCGAAGGACAGGGGAAGTGAACCCCTGAGAGCTTTCACTCACAACGCTTCCCCGCTCTGTCGCCGGGGGGCACGCGCCATTTCAGGTGTGGTGAGGCCCCCGCTCGACTTGGCCCCATGACCTTGCGGGGGTGGATGGCAGGGACCAGATCGGCCAGGGTCGGGTGTGCCGGCGAGGCCGTTCGCGGTGTGGTGGACCCGGCAGGCCACAGCGGGGGTGGCTCCGGGTGCCGCGAAGGGATCCTGACCGTCGATCAGGAACGCTGGCGAGCCGCTCGGCGTAGGAGTTCGGCCGCGAGCTTCTCGTTCGGGCAGTCCGCCACCACCAGCAGTTCGGCTCTCATGCACCGATCATCGACCTGGGCCGGTAGCTGCACCAGCAGCGGGTAGGTCGCTCATCCGATCCCTTCGCGGCTAGGGAAGAAAGCTGTCGATCCGGCGAAGCCACCGCCCGAGCACGGGATGGTCTTGCCAGCCGCGGGATGACCGCGGCGCGTGCAGCGCGGACCGGTCCTCAAAACCGACGTGTCCCCGGTCGGTCAACCTCGTCGCGCCGTCCCGCAGCACCAGCAGAATGGGGAGCCCGACACTCGGGGGGTCGGCGGCGGTCGTCATCAACCCCTCATCCCCCTCCGACAGTTGGCGAGATACTGAGACCAGAGGTGACGCCATGGCTGAGGAGCTCGTTGACCGGGAGTCGATCCACCGTGACCTCGACCAGGCGGTGACAGTGCTGCATCAGCTCTTGGCCGACGCGTCCCCAGCAGACTTGCGTCGCAGGACGGAAGGCACGCGCTGGACCAACGAGCAGCTGCTGTTCCACATGCTCTTCGGATACCTGGTCGTGCGGACCCTGCTGCCGATGGTCCGAGCCTTCAGCAACCTGCCGAACAGTGTGAGTAGGGGATTCGCACGGACGCTGAACGCCTCAAGCGCGCCGTTCCACGTGGTCAACTACCTCGGTTCCTGCGGTGGTGCGCTGGTCTTCAACCACGACCGGATGGGCGCCAAGGCGGACCGGGTCATCGCCGGACTGCAGCGCAGACTCGACGCGGAGAGCGAGGCAGACCTGCGCCGAGGCATGCATTTCCCGCAGCAGTGGGACCCGTACTTCCAGGACTGGATGACTGTGACGGACGTCTACCGATACGCCGGCCTACACTTCGACGCACACCGCGACCAGCTCACCCTCTGACGCACCGCCTGAAATGGACCCAGCGGG
>NZ_JBKJPP010000093.1:0-6433 GCF_046595215.1 Lapillicoccus sp.
GGGGCCATCGGGGCAGCCGCGGTGGGTTCAGTCGCCGGCGGTGAGCCCTCGTTCGATCGCCGCGATGATCTGCGGGCGCAGCTCCTGCGCCGTGATGACGGCATCGACCGAGCCGACGGTGACTGCGCGATGGATGTTGTGGACGGAGTCGAACTCGGACGCCACCTGCCCGAGCTTCTCGGTCCGGACGGCCGACCGCGTCTCCGCGAGCTCGGCGGAGAGTGCCCCACGCTCGGAGCCCTTGGCGTCCACCATGCGGGCCTCGAGAGCCGTGACCCGCTCGTCGGCGGACGTCCGGCCGTCGACGTCGCCGGCGAAGACGACGGCCGCGGCCGGAGCGCCACCGATGACCGAGGCGAAGGAGCCCTCGACGGCGAGCACGATCATCCGGGGGTTCAGCGCCTTGGAGAACACCACGAAGGCCCCACCGTGGTAGCGAGAGACGACACAGAAGACGATCGGCCCCTCGAAGTTGACGATCGCGCGTCCGATCTCAGCGCCGTACTCGAGCTGCAGCCCCCGCATCGAGTCGGGGGAGCCGTCGAAGCCCGACAGGTTCGCGAGGACGACCAGGGGGCGGTTGCCGCTGGCGGCGTTGATGGCCCGGGCGGCCTTCTTCGACGAGCGCGGGAACAATGTCCCAGCGGTGTAGGTGTCCGGACCGTCGGTGGGAGGGAACCCGCGCCGCGGGACGGACTTCGACTCGATTCCCAGCAGGCACACCGGAAAGCCGCCGAGGTGCGCGTCCTGGACCACGGCCGTCTCAGCGTCGGCCATCCCGGCCCACCGCTCAAGGGTGGGGTGGTCCTGGTCCGACACGGCCCGCATCAGCGTCCGGATGTCGAAGGCCTTCTTTCGGTCTGGGTTGGTCCTCAGGGAGAAGATGTCGCCGACCGTCGTGAAGTCGCTCCCCTCGAGCGTGTGGGGGTATGTCGTGACGTCCCGGTCGGTGGGGTCGCTCGTCGGCGCGCGCCGCGGCCCGGGCTCGCCGTGGGCGACGTAGGTGTGGTCGTAGTGGGCCAGGAGAATCGCCAGGGCGCCGCCAAGGTCTGGAGCCCAGTACTGCGCCTGGCCGTTCGGGCCCATGACGCGGTCGTAGCCGCCGATGCCGAAGTTGTCCTCGGCAGAGACCCCACCCGAGAAGTCGAGCGACTGCTTGCCGGTCAGGACCATGGCGCTGTCCGGGGTCATCACGAGGATGCCCTTGGTGTGCATGAGCATCGTTGCCTCGGCGTTCCAGTACGGCTGCGCCCCGACGTTGATCCCGGCGACGACGATGTTGATCTCGTGACCCGCCTGGGTGAACTCGATGATCCGCTTCAGCCCCCGCGCGACCCAGTCCATGTTCTCCGTGCCGGAGTCCATCGAGATCCGGGCGCCGGCGGACAGGGCATACCACTCGACGGGGACGCCCATCTCTTCCGCGAGGTCGAGGGCGGCGATGACACGGTGGCACTCCGCCTCGGCCACCGCACCGAGGGCGCGGGTGGGGTCGCCGCTGAGGATGACGCGGGTGACCCCCTCGGGGTGCAGCGTGGTCTTCGTCGTGACGAGGCCGACGATCATCCCGGACGTGTTCTGTCCATAGGGACGCTCGACCGGCACGAGGCTCCCGGACGCGTCGAGGTCGTACTCCACCGAAGATCCTCCCGGACCGGCGACCATGTCCTGCATCTCGTAGGGGTAGACCGTGCCGCGCCGACGCGCCCGCAGGGCCTTCTGCTGGTAGTCGTCGACGGGCTTGAGCAGCTCTGTCGACGGCAGCCCGATCGTCGAGACCACACCCGAGCCGGCCTGGTAGAAGAACCGGGCCGAGATCGGGGACGTCCGGCCCTGCTCGTCGGCGATCCGCCCCTCGGCGAGGATCTCCTCGATGCCGGCCCCGGCCGTCAGTGGCGCGATCTTGTCCCGCAGCGCCGTCAGCTGGCCCACCTCGGCCTTGATGACGGGCCAGACGTGGAGCCATACGTGGTTCATGTCGAGCTTGGCGCCGCTGACACCCCTGGAGGCGCGGGCCCGCCTGATCGCCTCGAGGCAGTTGGCCAGGGCGCGCTCGGCGTGGGGGACGCTGGTGATCTTGCCGCTCTCGTTGCGGACCACGCTGAACTGGCGCACCTGCGCCAGGGCCACGAGGCGCTGGTCGGCAGGGTTGTTGCGGGCCACGGCGTGCAGCAGGAGGACGTCCTCGGGTGCCTCGAGCCGGGTGAGGTCGAACTCGCGCAGCCGCCAGAGGTTGAGCCGGCGACCGACCATGGGGTGGACGCCTCGGACGAGGGCGTCCTCCTGGACGCCGCCCGATCCGTCTGCCCGGAAGGTGTGGTAACCGACCGCGCGCCCGCCACCGGCGGCCACCGCCACGGCCACCCGGCGCAGCTGCTGGGGGAAGTCGAGGGCGCCCAGCACCGCGGCCATCGCCGTCGACGCCTCGTCGGTGCCCTCCGGCATCTCGGGCCAGGACAGGTAGAGGTCGACGACCCCCTCCTGGTCGGGCGTGGCCCTGGCCACCTCGGCCGCGATCGCCTCCACGAACCCACTGCCGGGGGTGAGCTCGGAGACCATGCCGACCGTCGACACGAGGTGCGTGGGTCGGTCGTCGAGGGTGTAGTCGGCCACCGAGAACGGCCGTCCGGCAACCGATTTCGATGTCAGCCCGACGAGCTCGTACTCGCGGTAGTGGCGCTTGATGAGCACCTCGAGCATCGGCTCCTCGGCCGGCACACCGTGCTCGAGCCGCTCGGCGAGGAAGCGCACGATCTGCTCGGGGATCGCGGCAAGTGCGTCGATCCGGGCGGTCCGGTCCGGGGCGTCGGGGTCTGCAGCCAGAGCCGCGACCTGGTCGTGGACGCCAGCGAGCACCGTGGCGCGCTCGGCATCGACGAGCGGCTGGTCGAACCACCGGAAGCGCACGCTGCGGGCGAGGTCGCCGACGATCGGGAAACGCAGCTGCGTCGCCGCGACGAGCCGGTCGAGGACGTCGTGGGCCGCGGTGTCCAGCGGCGCGTCCGGACGGGACTCCTTCATCCAGCGCTGGAGCAGCGACATCGCGAGGTGGGTGTCCGGCGTCGACCGCTGCTGGGCCAGGAACACCCGGAAGACAGCGTCGTCGAGCTCGCGCGAGCGCTCGAAGGAGTCGATGTCGTAGTGGCCCAGCACCCGCGTCAGCTTGGTCCGGAACTCCTCCGGCAGCCCCCCGCGTTCGACGTCGAGACTCTGGAGGTAGGTGTGGAAGTGCTCCCGGGGGCTGTGGACCCGGTTCTCGACGTGGCGCTCCTGGCCCGCCGGGCGGTTGCGGCTCAGCTCGGCGAAGTCGGCGAAGATCCGCAGCAGGTCGGTCTCCTGGCCCACCGGTGCCATGCCGGCTGCAGCGAGGTCGTCGCGGGCGCTGAGGTAGGACGCGAGGGTCCGCCCCTCGTCGCCGGGGGCGACGTCGTAGCCGAGCAACATCCCCCGCAGGTCGGTCAGCTCTCGCTCGAGTCGGTCGCCTTCGCCGCCGTCCGCGCCGCCGTCCGTGGAGGTGGACGTGGTCGGCAGCTCGAGGTCGACCAGACCGGTGTCCGCTGCGGCCTGCGGCGTCTCGTCGGCGTCGTTCGTCGGCTCGAGCCGCACGAGGGGGGCTCCGGTCTCCACCTGGCTGCCGGTGGTGACGAGCAGCTCCTTGACGGTGGCCGCGAACGGCGAGGGCAGGACGGTCTCCATCTTCATACTCTCGAGGACGAGGACCGGCGCTCCAGCCGCGACGACGTCACCGACCCGGACCGGGACGGCGACGACGAGCGCCGGCGCGGGGGAGCGGAGTACGCCGCCTTCGTCGCGGCTGACCCGGTGCGTCGTCCCGTTGACCTCGACGAGGTGGACCGCTCCGTGGGCCGCCGTGACGAGGCGGAAGCGGGAGCCGCCCGCCATGAGCCGGCTCGTGTATTCATCGATGCGCTCGAGGTCGGCATCGATCGGGGCGGCGTCACCGATCGTGACCCGGAAGCGGTGGGGGCCGATGCGGGTGACCATCACCTTGTATGCCGTGCCCCGCAGCTTGAGATCCACCGCGCGACCCACCTGGTGCTGGACCTGGGGCCGTCCGCCGCGGGCGGTCGCGAGCAGGCGGGCGACCTCGACCTGCTCCTCCTCCTCGTATGCCTCGATGCCGGCCGCGACCAGCGCGATCCCGGAGTGCTTGTGGGCGATGAGCCGGCCCTCACCACGGACGCGGTCGATCCACCCGGTGTCGGCAGAGCCGTCGATGACCTCGGGCTGGGCGAGCAGGTCGAGGACGAAGCTCTTGTTTGTCGCGCCCCCCTCAATGACGACCGTCGTCTCGGCGACGGCCCGGCGCAGGCGGCCGAGGGCCTCGCCCCGGTCGCGGCCGTAGGCGACGATCTTGGCGATCATCGAGTCGAAGTCGGCGGGGATGGTGTCGCCCTCACCGACTCCGGTGTCGACTCGGATGCCCGGGCCGGCAGGCAGGTTGAGCAGCACGATCCGGCCCGGGGACGGCGCGAAGTCGCGGTCCGGGTCCTCGGCGTTGAGCCGGGCCTCGAGGGCGTGCCCCCGCTCGGGCGGCGCCGAACCCTCGAGACGGCCACCACCGGCGACGTGGATCTGGGCCTTGACGAGGTCCAGGTCGGTCGTGACCTCGGTGATCGGGTGCTCGACCTGGAGGCGGGTGTTGACCTCGAGGAAGGCGAAGATCTGCTCGCCCGGGTGGTAGAGGAACTCCACCGTCCCCGCGCCGGCGTAGTCGACCGCGAGGGCGAGCCGCTCGGCGCTCGCCTTGAGCTCGCGGGTCTGCTCCGGCGACAGGACGGGAGAGGCGGACTCCTCGATGACCTTCTGGTTGCGGCGCTGCACCGAGCAGTCGCGGACGCCCAGGGCCCAGGCCGTGCCCTGCCCGTCGGCGATGACCTGCACCTCGACGTGGCGCGCTCCGGTGACGAGCCGCTCGAGGAAGACGACGCCGCTGCCGAAGGCGCGCTCGGCCTCGTCGCGGGTGCGGGCATACGCGTCGGTCAGCTCCTCGTCGGAGCCGACGACCCGGATGCCGCGGCCGCCGCCGCCGGCGGTCGCCTTGAGCATCAGGGGGTAGCCGATCGAGTTGCCCATGGCGATCGCGTCCTCGAGGGTGTCGACCGGCCCCCGGCTCCACGGGGCGACGGGCACGCCGACCTTCTCGGCCAGGAGCTTCGAGCCGATCTTGTCCCCGAGCTGGCGCATCGCGTGCGCGCTCGGCCCGATGAAGGTCACCCCGATGCGCTCACACAGCTCCGCGAACGCGGGGTCCTCGGCGACGAATCCCCAGCCGACCCAGGCCGCGTCGGCCCCGGTCTCGCGCAGCGCCCGTTCGAGGACGGCGTGGTCGAGGTAGGGCCGGGCCGCAGCCGGGCCGAGGTTGTAGGACAGGTCGGCCTCGCGGACGAACATGGCCCGCCGCTCACCCTCGGTGTAGAGGGCCACGACCTCGATGTGGGTGCCGTGCTCGGCGTTGAGGTCCCGCACCGCGTGGATGAGACGCATCGCCGCCTCGCCACGGTTGACGACTGCGATCCGGGAGAAACTCACCGATGACTCCTTGCACTGGGCCAACCTGTCGACCGACGCGGTCCCTTGATCCGAGGCTTTCACACCACCTGCCTACTATCGAGTCAAGCAGCGCACGAAAACTCGATCACCTCACGCCGCGTGGCAGCATGGCGACGGTGACCGAGAGCATGCTCCCGCACCCCGTGACGGGGCAGCTCTTCGCGTCTCCGGTGCCGCCGGGCGCCGGATGGCCCGGTGACCCCGCCGACGGGGCGACACCGGTGGCGAGGACGGCGGCGCAGGTGCGCCGCCTCGCGGCGGGTGTCACCTCGGTGGCCGAGCTCGACGCCACGATCTCCGTATGCCGTGCCTGCCCTCGCCTGGTCCGGTGGCGCGAGAGCGTGGCGACCGAGGGCAAGCGTGCCTCGTTCGCGGCCCAGCCCTACTGGGGTCGGCCCGGCCCGGGCTTCGGAGATCCCGAGCCCGACGTCCTCGTCGTCGGTCTGGCGCCCGCCGCCAACGGGACGAACCGCACCGGACGGATGTTCACCGGCGACCGCAGCGGTGACTGGCTCTACGCCGCGCTGCACCGCGCGGGCTACGCGAGCCAGCCGACGAGTGTGGCGAGTGGCGACGGACAGGTGCTGCACGGCATACGGATCGTGGCCGCGGTGCGGTGTGCCCCGCCGGCCAACAGGCCGACGCCCGAGGAACGTGACCTGTGCGGCCACTGGCTCGACCGGGACCTCGAGCTCGCATCGCGCACGATGCGCTCGATGTTGGCCCTCGGCGCCATCGGGTGGGACGCGGCCCTGGCCAGCGCCCGCCGACTCGGCTGGGCGGTGCCGCGACCCGGGCCGCGCTTCGGGCACGGCGCGGAGGCCGTGCTCGTCACCGCGGACGGGCGACCGGTGCGCCT
>NZ_JBKJPP010000155.1:0-3543 GCF_046595215.1 Lapillicoccus sp.
AGCTGGCAAGGCCACGCCCCCGAGGTAGTGAAAGGCATGCTGGACCACCTCGCGCAGCTGCGGGAGCAGGGTCTCGACGTCATCGAGGACTAGCGCGGAACTGCCTCCATACGCGCGGCCCTGCCCTGCGTCCTAGCGCCGCGAGCCGACCATCCTGACGGGTCCATTCCTGAAGTTCGACCCAAGCGAGAGTCGAGGGCGAGTTGGTCTTGCACGCCTGGTATGGCTTGACCTCGTGGTCAAGGAACTTGCTGTCGGAGGGCCATCGCGCCGCGCGCCGCCTGAAGAGCCGACGCGTGTCGTGCCGGGCAGGTGCTCTTTTGGGCGTGTTGCACGGTGCTGGCCTCTCAGGCTGGCGCGGAATCCAGCGACTCCAACCGGGCCCGACCTCGGCGCGGTGGCCGCGCTGTGGCGCCTGGACGAGTGGGCCGTCGTCGCCCGTCACACCGAGACAGCCTGCCGGGTCGCCTTCTGCGGCTTCGCGCCCGGCTTCCCCTACCTGTCGAGTCTCCACGCGGGTGCCCAGACGGCGGGTGACACGCGGACCTGCGTGCCGACAGGGTGGGTGACGCTCGCCGACCGCTGGGGCAGTGTCTACCCGGACCTCCTCCCCCGGCGGCTGGCAGCTGCTCGGGTCCACTCCCTACGACTGTTTGACCCCGACTCCGACCGCGACCCGCCCGTCCCCGCCTGCCGCCGAGCGGTCGTTCACGGTGGCGCGCGCCGGCGCCCGCACGCTCGTGCAGGACTTCGACCGGCCGGGGATCTCAAGTACGCGGGGCGCTCAAGGCCAGCGGTGCTGGCGGCCCGAGGCCGAGCAAAGACCGTTCGAACGACCGCGACCACCGCCTCCGCCGGTGCATGCGGTGGCAGTTCACCGGCCCTTGACGCAGGTGACCGCCGATGGTCTGATACCCGTAGCCCAGAAGATCCTTCCCCCAGGAAGCACCCGCGGGCGGGGAGTTATACCTGCCGGCGCAGCGGCCCGGGACCTGCGCGTCCAAGGGCCGCAGCGACCGGACGCTGTGCACCACCTCCCGCGAGCACCAGGAGCCGCACCATGACGGACTACGACGTTTTCGAGTTGGGCGACGTCCGGTTGAGTACCGGACAGACGCTCCGGGCCGCGAAGCTCGCGTACAAGACCTACGGGACCCTGAACGAGGACAAGTCCAACGCGATCGTCTACCCGACCTGGTACTCAGGGCAGCACCAGGACAACGAGTGGCTCATCGGCGAGGGCATGGCCCTCGACCCCAGCAAGTACTTCATCATCGTCCCGAACATGCTGGGCAACGGACTGTCGTCCTCCCCGAGCAACACACCCGCACCACACGACGGCGCCCGGTTCCCCAAGGTCACGTTCTACGACCAGGTCGAGCAGCAGCACCGGCTGGTCACCGAGCGGTTCGGCATCGAGAAGCTGGCACTCGTCACCGGCTGGTCCATGGGCGCCGGGCAGACCTACCAGTGGGCCGTCAGCTACCCGGACATGGTCGAGCGCGCCCTCCCCTTCTGCGGCTCGTCGAAGACGTCGGAGCACAACATCGTGTTCCTCGAAGCAGTCAAGTACGCCATCTACACGGACGCAGCCTGGCAGGACGGGATGTACGCGAGCGAACCTGTCAAGGGTCTGCGCGCGGTGGGGCGGGTCTACGCCGGGTGGGGCCTGTCGCAGGCCTTCTACTGGCAGAAGCTGTACGCGCAGGACCCGTTCGACTACGCATCGCTCGAAGACTTCCTCGTCGGCTTCTGGGAGGGCTTCTTCCTCGCCAAGGACGCCAACAACCTGCTCGCCATGGCCTGGACGTGGCAGAACGGCAACGTCGGCAACACTCCCGGCTTCGACGGGGACCACGAGCGCGCCTTGGCCTCGATCAAGGCCAAGATGATCGTGATGCCCGGCGAGAAGGACCTCTACTTCCCGCCGGAGGACGAGGAGTACGCCGTGGGTCACATCCCGGGTGCCGAGCTGCGCGTGATCCCGGGAGTGTGGGGCCACTTCGCCGGCGGCGGCGAAAACCCCGTCGACACGGCCTTCATCAACGCAGCCCTCGCCGAGCTGCTCGGGTCGTAGGAGAAGCCAGGTCGACCATCTCGGACGCCCTCCCGGCCCCGCAGACCGACTTCCGGCCCGAGGCAGGCGTGGGCACACCTCTCGCCGTCGGTGCCTTCGCCTTCTCCGTCCTCATGCTCGGGATCCCCAACGCGGGGCTCGTCGCCCCCGGCGCGGTCACCGTCTTCGCGGCTGTCGCCTGCGGAACGTGGTTCGTCGGACTGCTCTTCAGCGACCGGCGGCCGGTCTCGCGACGCTGATCTCTGTGGTGGCCTAGGGATCTGGGGCGGGGATCTTGTAGGCGTGCCGGATCCACTGGACGGCAGCGGCATCGAACGGTCGCCCGTGGCCGGTAACCAGTGCGGCGGCGTTGAGCCGTTCGGCGAGCTGGCCGGTGTCGGTGGTCGGACCAAGCTGGCGGACGAGCTCGACCGCTGGGGATGGGCTGGCTTTGGCGGGGCCGGGCACCAGCGGCCGGCCGGCGGACAGTTCGTCGACGGCGCCGGTGTGCCAGCGGATCCCGATCCGCACCTCGCTGCGTTCGGGCTCGGGCAGCAGGGTGATGTCGGCAATCAGTGTGCGCAGCAACCGTTCACGGTCCTTGGCGCTGGTCGTGGGAGCGTGCCAGAGCGCGGGCAGGTCGGCGGCGAGTCACTCCAGCTCGGCCCGGCTGGGCAGCGGCGGCAGCATGTCGCCGGCGGTCTGCAACGCCTGCTCGGCCTCGGCGAGCTCGGTGAGCTTGGCCTCCCACCGGGCCTCGATGGGGCGGGCGACCAGCCGGTTCTCCGGATCGACCGCGTGGAAGGCGCGTTCGGCGCGGTCGACCTCGTAGTGAGACCGTTCCAGGGCGAGTTCGGCGGCCCGGCTGACCCGCTGGCGGCGGTCGGTGACCTGGTCGGCGGCCGAGAGCGCGAGGTCGACCTGCTCAGGGTGAGCGCATCCAGCAGGGCGCCGGCGACCGCGGTACCTACGCAGGCCGCGGCCATCGACCGGCACGCCGGCGTGGTGCGCCTGGCCCGGCGGGAGCTGCACTCATAGGCCGGCCGAGGGCCTGGGTCAATGCCGCCAGATGTGCCACCCGAATTGTCCGCCGGAACTCGTACTCGCTGCCATCAAATAGAGCTGCGACCTGCGGGCCCATGTCGTGACCGGCCCACACCAAGTCGCCCTCCGCGTCCACGTGAACTTCTCTCTGGCTTCGATCCGTCAGCGCTCCCCGCTCCATTGAATCGGTTCTACAACGTAGCGGCGTCGCACGACATGGCGACATCGCTGGCAGCACGGAAATACACTGTCCGGTGCACCACCCTGTCACCACCGCACCCTTAGTCCGCGCCTGGTTTGTTGGGCGTGATGGCGCTTCATACCGCCGCCTGCGCGTCAGGCCGCGTGCAGTGGCCGGTGCGCGTCGGTCAGGTCTCTGCCCCAGGATCTGGCAGGACGTCGCGCCAAGAGTGCTGCGGCGCGTAGCCGAGGAGCTCGCGGGC
>NZ_JBKJPP010000056.1:0-7948 GCF_046595215.1 Lapillicoccus sp.
TTGGTGAAGCGGCTGTAGTGACCCTGGAAGGCGAGCACGATCGTGTCGGTCGGGCCGTTACGGTGCTTCGCCACGATGATGTCTGCCTCACCGGCTCTTTGGGACTCCTTCTCGTACGCCTCCTCCCGGTGCAGCAGCAACACCATGTCGGCGTCCTGCTCGATCGAGTTGTGGACCGCGATCCCGTTGGCCACGAAGTTGTGACCGCCGGCCACGGTCGCGTCGAAGACCTCCTCCACACCGTCCGCCTCGACGGAGACCACGGGGTCCCACAGGACGTCGTTGGCCGCCTCCAGATCGAGGTCGAGGCTGTTGAAGAGCTCGACGACCCGCTCCAGGTCGAAGCCCTCGTCATCGAGGAGGTCGTCCGAGACGTCCTCGCTGCGGATCGGAGCACGACCGGCCGACGCCTCGGCGTCAGCCCCCACCGGTGCACCCACGCGGCTGCGCTGTCGCACGGTCAGGAGCAGCTCCTCAGCCGCCTGCGAGCGTCCGGTGTGGATCGCGATCTCCTGCAGGAACCGGCGCTGATCGTCGACACCGACGACATCAAGCTCCCAGTCACCGCTGACGGGCGTCACGGCGGTCGAGATCCCGAACCGCAACAGCAACATCGCCACGTCCTCGAGCAGGCGACGAGACCGGGCGCGCAACATGATTCGACCGTCGCGGGCCGTCGCATCAACAGACACCGCGCCGTCGATCGCCCACAGGCTGTCGATGAAGAGAGCGATCTGACGTTTCGGGAAGTGCGCGATGTCCGGAGGCAGCCGGCGCTCAGCCCGGGGCATGGCGTAGAAACCGATGGTGCAGCCGAGTGCCTCGAGCCGACCCCCCGGCCGGTCGGTGGTCCTCGACGACATGATCCGCGCACCCATCCGGATCTCGTCGTCGTCGAGGAGGTGGTCGAAGCGCTCGGGAGCCGGCACGTGGCGTGGGACGGCGATGCGGTCTCCGGTGCGCAGCTCCCCGAGAGGTGACCACCCGGCATACGTGAGGAAGGGGTGGTTCTCGGTCGCCCGCACCTGCTTGCCGGAGGCGAGAGTGAGCGTGAAGACCGGCTTGACCCCGGTCGAGAAGACACGGGTGAGATGGCGCCGGACATAGCGAAGCGATTCGTCCAACGACCACACCGGCACGTCACGTGCTCCTGAGGCGAGCAGCTCCCCCATCGACATCTCCGCGCCGGTGTCAGCCCGCAGGACTCGAGTCTCAGCAGTCAGACACCCCGACTCACGAAGGTCGGACATCTGCGGCTTCTTGTCCGTGCGCTGCTCGGCACCACGGTTCAGCTGTGAGATCGCGATGACCGGGACCTCGAGCTCCTTGGCCAGGAGCTTGAGCGCGCGGGAGAACTCCGAGACCTCCTGCTGGCGCGACTCGACCCGCTTGCCGGACGACATCAGCTGCAGATAGTCGATGACGACGAGCTTGAGGTTGTGGCGCTGCTTGAGCCGGCGGCACTTGGCCCGGATCTCCATCAGCGACATGTTCGGCGAGTCGTCGATGAACAGGGGCGCGTCCGAGACCCGGCCCATCGTCGACGCGAGCCGGGTCCAGTCCTCCTCGCGCATCGTGCCCTTGCGCATGTGCTGGAGCTGGATGCTCGCCTCGGCGGAGAGCAGACGCATGGTGATCTCGGTGCGGCTCATCTCGAGCGAGAAGATCACCGAGGCCATGTTGTGCTTGATCGCGGCCGACCTGATGATGTCCAGGCCGATGGTGGAGTTGTGCGTCGGGATCATCGCCTCGCCCGCGAGGTAGAGATGATCTGACGCCGCCACCTCAATGCAGCGCACCGGCACGGACGTCACCGCCTCCACCCGGCTGAGCTTCCACTGCCGGGAGTCCACCCGGGCGACACCGGCGGCCACAGTCCTGGAGAGCGTCACACTCGACCCCGCCTCAGCCCGGGCGCGCAGTCCTCGGGTGGTCGCCACTCGAGGAGCGCCCGCATCGACCGAGACGGCCCACTGGTGCTCCGCATCCGCGACGATGACCGACCCGTCCGAGAACTCGACCTCGAAACAGGGCCTCTCGTCCATGACGTCGGTCGCCGCGACAACCCGAGTCGGATGGCCGTCCGCCCCGAGCACGAGATCGCCGACGACGACCCCACCCATCGTGGTCCACCCCGACGGCGTGGCCAGCGGCGTGTCGAGCGCCAGGGCCTTGCCCATCGCCGGCCTCGCGGCGATGACGATCATCTGGCCCGGGTGGAGGCCATTGGTCAGCGAGTCCAGATCCGTGAATCCCGTTGGCACCCCGGTCATCTCGCCAGACTTGCCGGAGGCCACCTCGATCTCGTCCACGGTCATCTCGAGGATGTCCCCGAGCACGTGGTAGTCCTCGCCGCCGCGCTTGTCGGCCACGGCATACACCTCGGCCTGGGCGGCGTTGACGATGTCCTCGACGTCGCCGCCGCCCTGCGCGTAGCCGAGCTGGACGATCTTGGTGCCCGCCTCGACGAGGCGGCGCAGGACCGCGCGCTCGGCGACGATCTGGGCGTAGTAACCGGCGTTGGCCGCCGTCGGCACTGTGGAGATGAGCTGGTGGAGGTAGGCCTGGCCGCCGACCCGGGTGAGGTCCCCGCGCTTGGTCAGCTCGTCGGAGACGGTGATGGCATCCGCGGGCTCACCTCGCCCGTAGAGGTCGAGGATCGCGTCGTAGATGCCCTCGTGCGCCGGTCGGTAGAAGTCGCCGCCCTTGAGGGTCTCGACACAGTCGGCGATGGCGTCCTTGGACAGCAGCATGCCTCCGAGCACGGACTGCTCGGCGTGGACGTCCTGCGGCGGGAGGCGGTCCTCGCCCGGCGCCTGCTTCGCCCCCGGGAAGAGCTCCTGGATCGACACGCGGTGCCTCGCCGTCCCCTCGAGTCGTCGAACTGATGTCCTGCACAGCACAGCAGAGCGCACCGACAGAGGCAGGCGATAACCCCTCGGAACGACGCTGCTGGGTGAGAGGTGCCACGCTAGTGACCCGCCCCCCGGCTCTCAACCCGAGGCTGTGGAGAACCTGGGGAGAAGCTGGGACGCCACGCCGCTTGTCCTGTGCCTTGTCTGGGGACAACGTGTGTATGCCGCGGCGGCCCGTCGCCGCTGTTGAGCGTGGCGACGTGCAAAAACGCCCGTCCACCCCTGTGGAAAAAAGAAAAACCTGCTGCAATCGGCGAATGGTCTTGTCCACAGGGGTCGCCCACGTGACGCTGCGGTTCTAGAGTCGGGGCATGTGCCGCAGCATCCGCCCGCTAAACAACCTCGAGCCGCCAGCCACGTCCGACGAGGTCGGTGCCGCCGCCCTGCAGTACGTCCGCAAGGTTGCCGGGACGACGCATCCGTCGCTGGTGAACCAGGCGGCGTTCGACCAGGCCGTGGCCGAGATCGCCCGGGCGACGCAGCACCTCCTCGAGCACCTGACGACGCACGCCGCACCCAGGAACCGCGAGGACGAGGCGGCCAGGGCCCGCTCCCGCGCCGCAGTACGTTACGGCACCCCCGCCTGACCGACTGCCGGTCGTCGCTGAGAAGGTTCCGGGCCACGATGATCTCCGCGCCGTCATTCGTTGGGCCCTTGAGGAGGCGGGACCCCGACCGCGCCATCGGACAGCAGCGCAACATGCCATCGGACAGCAGCGCTACATGAGGGTCCCCCTCGTTCTCACCCCCACCAGGGGGTGCGGGCAGGAGCGGCGGGGCGGTCCGACCGCGGATGCCCGGTCCGGGACGCCGCCTGGGCTTGCCCTAGCCCGCTGACGTCCAGCCGAAGATGTCGCTGTTGCCGAACGCTGCGGATGGCGCTGCGGGTGACGTCTGGCACGGCGACGGCTTCGCTATCGGGGTGCCAACTGCGAGTGACTGCCGGTACGCGTCCACGGCTGGGCAGTCGGTGGCGTTGCGCACGTCGTTCCACACGGTCGCACCGTAGGTGTTCGAGGCGACCGCATAGTTGTAGTCCCCGAGGAACTCCGCGCTGAGTGAGTTCGTGCTGGAGGCGCGCGCGTCCCCGGTCGCGCCCCGGTTGACCTCCGCCAACGTGCCTCCCGCGAGGCCGCGCAGCACGACGCCCTCCATCGGGCGCCGCGCGGCGGTCGTGGTCTGCCACGGCTCGTGCCACGCGTTGTACGTCATGTACACGGCCGTTCCGTTCGGGGCGATCGCGACCGCCGGCTGGTTGGCGCGGTCACCGGGCGTAGACACGGCGACGGGAGGGCTGTAGCTCGTCCCGCGGTTGGTGGAGTAACGGACAAACGCCTTCTCCTGGTTGGGGCCTGCGCTGTTGTCCGACCAGCCCAGCACGATGGTGTTCGGTGCGGCCGTGCCGTTCACGAGGCCGGTGGGGGCGGCGTTGGCGATGTCGATGCTGGGGAACACGTCGGTACGTGACCCGGCTACCCCGTCGATGGTGGACCGACCGGTGACCGGGTCGAACTGCCCGATGCCGCCGATCGTGGTGATGACCCGCGGCCGGGTGAACGTTGCACCGCCGTTGTCTGAGGTCACCTGGTAGAAGACGCCGCTGTTCAGCTGCTGGTCGAATCCGGACCACACGACGTATACGCGCCCACCGCTGTCAGTGCGTACGGCACAGCCCTGCCGCCCGCCGGTCTGGGCGTTGTTGGTCGCTGCGGAGAGCTGGCTGGTGCGCCACGTGTCGCCGCCGTCGGTGGATCGGTGGAACATCACCGGCTCGGGGGCGCCCTGGCCGTTGCCTCGGAAGCTGACGTTGCACACGTACACGTTGCCGAAGAACGGGCTGGAGGCGGCGTTGTCCGCCCACAGCTGTTCCTTGTCGCTGAACGTCGCCGAGCTCTGCTTGGAAACGATCACCGGGTCCATCCACGCGCTGGGATCGCCTGCCGAGGCTGCTTGGACGTTGTCTGTGCGAGACACGGCTATCGCGCCGGTGCCCTTGAACGCCTGGTCGGTCCGGGTCGCGGCAAAGTTGGTGGCGATGTTGGCGTAGTAGAGCCGGGAACCGTTGGCCCACGCGAACTGGCCATTGGTGCCGCGCTTGGGGCCGAACGCCAACTCCGGGTCACCGTTGGAGACCAAGCCGTTCTCGAAATACTTCGGAAGGGTTCCGATCGGCCCCACGTGCGGGGCGCAGGCCGCAGGTCCGAGGCAGTCTCGAGCGCTCCAGCCTTGATAGGTCGGCTGGGTCCAGGTCTTGCCCGAGTCCTGCGAGAAGTAGATGCCGCTCAGCCCCACGCCAGGGGTAAAGGGGCAGGTGGCGGGGTCCCCGGCGTTGCACGCCTCCAGGTCGATCTCGTCGTTCGACCCGGCCACCAGCACGTTTGGATGGTTCGCGTCCAACGCCAACCCGGGCTCATTCTGCTTGTTCTGCGAGAACGGGCTCGACGGGCTGCCGACGTTCACCCGCACGCTCGAGTCGGGTGCTGTAACGACGGCGGCGGCCACAGTGCCAGGTAGGGCCGCGACAAGGGCCACCGCCCCGGCTGCGAGAAGACGGTGCGCGTGCATAACTGGCCTCCATGGTGTGGGGCCGCGACTCCAGTGGGGGCCGCGCATGACCCAGTCGTCCAGCCGGAGCGGCTGGTCGGGATCATTTGGCAGCGTACGACCGCAAAGTTGTCCACGTCTAGATGCCGCCTAGGCTGGCCGACGTGAACCCCCCAGGCGCCGTGGCCCCGACGCCCGTGAGGAGGGAGATCCTGCGGCTGGCCGTCCCGGCCTTCCTCGCCCTCGTGGCCGAGCCCCTCTTCCTCCTCGCGGACTCCGCGATCATCGGCCACCTCGGCACCGTCCCGCTGGCCGGCCTCGGGGTCGCGTCGGCCGTCCTGCTCACGGCGGCAGGCGTTTTCGTCTTCCTCGCCTACGGCACGACGAGCATCGTCGCCCGTCAGCTAGGGGCCGGCTCACCCCGCGGCGCCATCAGCGCCGGCATTGACGGGCTCTGGCTCGCGCTCCTCCTCGGCGCCGTCACCGCGCTGGTCGTCGCCCTCACCGCGCCCGCCCTGTGCCGGGCCTTCGGCGCAGCGGCTGACGTCCAGGAGCAGGCCGTGACCTACCTGCGGATCTCGGCCGCCGGCATACCGGGCATGCTCGTCGTCCTGGCGGTGACCGGTGTCCTGCGCGGCCTGCAGGACACCCGCACGCCCCTCGTTGCAGCCGTCACCGGCTTCGGTGCCAACATCCTGCTCAACCTGGTCTTCGTCTACCAGTTCCACTGGGGCATCGCGGGATCCGCGTGGGGCACGGTCATCGCGCAGACCGGCATGGCCGTGGGGCTCTTCACCGTCGTCCTGCGCCGGGCGGTCGAGGCCGGTGCCCGGCTCAGCCTTCACCCGACCGGGGTCCTCACTGCTGCGGTCGGGGGCGTGCCCCTGCTCGTGCGCACCCTCGCCCTGCGCGCGGTGCTGCTCGTGACGACCGCCGTCGCCGCGAGGTCGGGCACCGAGACCCTCGCCGGGCACCAGATCGCGCTGACCGTGTGGAGCTTCCTCGCCTTCTCCCTCGATGCGCTCGCCATCGCCGCTCAGGCGATCACCGGCCGGGCGCTCGGGGCCGGCGACCGGGAGGCGGCCCGCGACGCGGCCCGGACCATGGCGCGGTGGGGCCTCGGCGCCGGAATCGCCACCGGGGTCCTCGTCCTCGCGCTCAGCCAGGTCATCGCCCGCGCCTTCACCTCGGACCCTGGCGTCATCGGCGCCGCCGCAGGGGCGTTCGTCGTCATCGCCCTGGTGCAATGGCTCGCGGGCTACGTCTTCGTCATCGACGGGGTCCTGATGGGCGCCGGCGACACGCGCTGGCTCGCTGTCGCCATGGTCATGGCCGTCGCCGTCTGGGTGCCCGCGATCCTCTGGGCGGCCCGGGGGCCGGGGGTGCTTCCCGGAGCCGGCGGTGCTGAGCTGGCCGCCTTGTGGGTGTGGTTCGGGGCCGGCTTCATGGCGCTGCGCGGGATCGGTCTGTGGTGGCGCTTCCGCAGCGACGCCTGGCTCGTCACCGGCGCCACCCGCTGATCCGGCCGATCCCGCACCACGGCATACCCTGTCGCGCGTGGCCCTCGACATCCTGATCCCCTACTGGGGCGACCCGGCGCTGCTGCGCCTCACGGTCGAGAGCGTCCTGGCCCAGCACAACGACGACTGGCTGCTGACCGTCGTCGACGACGCCTATCCCGACCCTGCCGTCGCGCGGTGGTTCGAGACGATCGACGACCCGCGGGTGCAGTACCTTCGCCACGCGCACCACCAGGGCATCACCGCGAGCTTCCGGCACTGTGTCGCCCTCGCCACCCAGGAGGTCATGGTCGTCCTCGGGTGCGACGACGTCCTGCTGCCGAACTATGTCGACGTGGTCCTCGCCGCCCACCGGCGCTTCCCCGGTGCGGCGATGATCCAACCCGGGGTCGGCGTGATCGACGATCAGGGGGCCCCGGTGCGCACCCTCGTCGACAGCGTCAAGCAGCGACTGCTGCGACCCAGGGGCCGCCAGCCCCGGCTGCTCGACGGTGAGGCGCTGGCCACGTCGCTGCTCCATGGGGACTGGCTCTACTGGCCGTCGATCGCCTTCAGGGTGGACCGGATCCGCGAGGTCGACTTCCGGGACGACCTGCCGATCATCCTCGACCTCGCGCTCATCCTCGACCTCGTATGCCGTGGAGCCTCGCTCCTGCTCGAGCCCACCGTCTGCTTCCACTACCGCCGGCACGGCGAGAGCGCGTCGTCGCGCACGCTCGTGGACGGGCAGCGGTTCGCCGACGAGCGCGCATACTTCGCGATCGCCGCCGACCAGGCCGCGCGCCTGGGGTGGCGCCGGGCGGAGCGGGCCGCGCGGGCACGGTTGACCTCACGGGCCCATGCGCTGACGCTGCTGCCCGGGGCGGTGACCGGGCGCCGCTGGTCGGCGGTCGGCGTCCTGGCGCGGCACGCGCTGGGCGGGGACTGAGACCGGGCCGGTCAGCCGCGGCGGTCGTGGTCCCAGCAATG
>NZ_JBKJPP010000006.1:0-2842 GCF_046595215.1 Lapillicoccus sp.
TCACCGAGCAGGACATTGATCAGCTGCGGGAGCTCGTCGAGCGAATACTTCCGAAGGACTCGCCCCACCCGGGTGATTCGTGGGTCGCGGGGGTCCTTGAAGAGCACGGAGTTCTTCTCGTAGCCGCTCTGCATTGCCTCGAGCCGGGCCTCCGCGTCGACCGCCATGGTCCGGAACTTGACCATCCGGAACCGCGCTCCCTGTGCGCCTACCCGCTCCTGGAGGAAGAAGACCGGACCGACGCTCGTCGTCCTGACGAGCACGGAGATAACGAGGAGCAGCGGCACCAGCGCGAGGCAGATGCCGAGGGCCAGGATCGTGTCGACAGCTCGCTTGAGGGCGAGGCGCCCGGCGGAGCTGATGGGCCGCTCCACGTGCAGCAAGGACAACCCTGCCGCCGGGCGGAGGGAGAGCCGAGGCCCGGCGACCTCGACGATTCCGGGGGCGACGACGAGTTCGACCTCGCGCTCTGCCAGCGCCCACCCCAGCCGACGAAGCGGCTGGCCCACCAGGTCCGGGTGGCTCGAGACAGCGACGATCTCGGCGCCGAGGCCGTCCACCGCGGCCAGCGCGGACTCCGGCGGCCCGAAGATCGGTACCCCTTCGATGGCCTGAGGATGGCCCCACGTGGAGTCGAGGCCGGACACGCAGGCGCCGATGATCCTCATGCCGGACTGGGGCGCGGACTTGATCTCTCGGATCAGCTCGGCAACGGAGTCGGCCTGGCCCACGACGACGGTGTTCAGGAGGCAGTCTCCGTCAATTCGGCGACGGACCAGCCCACGCCGGAACAGCCAGTGGACGATGAGGCTGCCACCGAGAACAGCGGGAACCAGCGGGAGCACGAGGCTGCGTGGGAGCTGAAGGTGGCCCACATAGCTGGAGAGTGCCACCGCGCAGCTGACGAGGATCGCCGCTCGACCGATGGCGCGGTATTCGTCCGAACCGGACCCGAGATACTCCACCCGGTAGGTCTGCACGACCGTGAGCGCCAGGACCCACAGCACGGGAACAAGCAGCAGCGCCCAGGCGGTCGCCACGTCACTCGACCCAAAACGCAGCAGGTAGATGACTGCCGCAGCAACCAAGCCAAGCCCGAAGTCACCGGCCACCACTCGAAGCCGGTAGCGCGAGACCCAACTCTGGCTGGCCGCTCGCGCCTGCCTGAGTGCCCAACTGTCGGCCACGACCGGGTTCGCCGCCGCGTCAACGCGGTCGGTGCCGATCGCAGGGGCTGCGTGCCCCGCGAAAATGCCCACGTACTCAGTCACTGATTCCCCGAATTTTCCCCAAGACACCCCGAGCGCGGCAGATCAGCGCGTCACGATGCAAATGATCATTTCCCCAGCCATCCGGCGCCCCCACAAGCGGCGAGTGGCAACCACAGTCCAGCATGCGACGAGCAATTTCCCCCTTCGCCGCCTCCCAAAGCGTAGACATCAAGCGTCATGCAGCCCATAGTCCGATGTGACGATACGAATTCGCATTTCTGGGGTTAAATTAGTATTAATAGTGTTAAACAGACATTTAACTCTTATACCCTATGTAATGCTATTTGTACGTGGCGAAAGCGTCTAAGACGAACCGTCGCTCGTTCGCGGACACATCACGGGGCGTGGAAGCGCTGCTGGGTCTCGAGCAGACCGACGTCCACGAGGGACTCGACAGCGTCCGCGGCCGTGTCGAGCGTGAACGGCAGCTCGGCCCGCTCGCTCGACGAGAAGTCATGCAGCACATAATCGGCGGGCTCCGTCCGCCCCGGCGGTCGTCCGATGCCCACCCGCACCCTCAGGTAGTCCCTGGTCCCCAGTGACCGGGTGACGGAACGCAGTCCGTTGTGTCCGCCCTCGCCGCCACCGCGCTTGAGCCGGACCATGCCGGCGTCGATGTCGAGCTCGTCGTGGACGACGATGACGTGGTCCACATCGATCGAGAAGAACGACATGAGCGCCGCGACGGGGCCACCCGACTCGTTCATGTAGGTCGTGGGGACGGCCAGCACCGCGCGGGGCCCGGGGACCCCGCCGGGGGCGGTCCCCAGGCGCACCTCACACGTCAAGGCGCGTGCCCTGTGCACCGTGAACGACGCCGCCAGCGCCTTCTTCGCACCCCGGCCGCCCTTGCCCCTCGACACCCCCAGGGGGCCCGCGTCATGTCGGCCCGCCAGCTCTCCGGCAACCATCGCGCCGACGTTGTGACGGTTCCCGGCATAGGTGGCACCAGGGTTGCCGAGTCCGATGACGAGCCAGGTGTCCACGAGGGGCAAGTATGCCGGGCCGGCCCCGGTCAGCGAGAAGGCCCGGTCCCCATGGCCGGGCCTTCTCTCGTGAAGGTGTCGCGGGTGCGACGACGTGACGCGGGGGGATCAGGCCTTGTCGTCCTCCGATGCGGCGGCGCCGCCCTCGGCCGCGTCACCGTCAGCCTGGCCCTCGGCAGCCTCCTCGTCGGTCTCGTCCTTCTCGATGCCCGCCTCTGCCTCGGCCTCGGCGAGCTCGGCCTCGAGGGCCTCCTCGGAGATGGCCTGGGTGATGTTGACGACGAGCGCCTCCTCGTCCGTGACGAGGGTCGCGCCCGCGGGCAGCTCGATGGCGCCGGCGAGGATCTGGGTGCCGGCGGGCAGGCCGTCGACCGAGACGACGAGGTTCTCGGGGATGTTGGTGGCGAGCACCTCGAGCTGGAGGGTGTTGTGGTCGAGCGTGACGACCGTCTCGGAAGCGGCCTCGCCCTCGAGGTGCACGGAGACGTCGACGGTGACCTTCTCGCCCTTGCGGACGACGACGAGGTCGACGTGGTCGATGACCGGCTTGATCGGGTCGCGCTGCACGTCCTTGGCGAGCGCGAG
>NZ_JBKJPP010000018.1:0-36595 GCF_046595215.1 Lapillicoccus sp.
GTCCCGCCCCGGCACCGGCCCCGCCGCACCCCGCACCGGCCCCCGTCCCCGCACCGCCGCGCCCCGCCCCGCTACCCCCGCGCCCGACGCCGACCCCCCCCGCGCCGACGCCGCCTCCGCCGCCGTCAGGTGGAGTCAGCGCTGTCATCGCCTTCGCGTCCGCCCAGCTCGGCGAGCCCTACGTGTGGGGAGCGCAGGGACCGGACTCGTGGGACTGCTCGGGCCTGACCCTGATGGCCTGGAAGCAGGCCGGCGTCCAGCTCTCGCACTTCACCGGCTCCCAATGGGCCGAGACCCGACGGGTCCCGATCAGCGAGCTCCAGCCGGGCGACCTCGTGTTCTACGGCACCAGCGGCCCGACCAGCCACCACATGGGCCTCTATATCGGCAACGGCCAGATGATCCACGCGCCCAACCCCAGCACGGTGGTGAAGATCTCGTCCATCTACTCGATGTCCGACCTGCTGCCCGATGGCGGTCGGCCCTGACCCCCGGCCCGATGGCCCGGGCGGCCAGTGGTGGGGTCAGAGCTTCCCGGGCATCCGCCAGCGGTCGGTCGTCATCCCGGCGTCAGTGGCCCGCTCCAGGGCCTCTGTGACGCACGTCTCGGCGCCCTCCCTGGCGACCCAGTGGGCGCCCTCGACGGACTTGCCGGGCTCGAGGTCCTTGTAGGTCTCGAAGAAGTGCTGGATCTCGAGCCGGTCGAACTCGTTGATGTGCTCGAGCTCGGTGATGTGCGCCTGTCGGGGGTCGTTGGCCGGCACGCAGAGGATCTTGTCGTCGCCGCCGGCCTCGTCACGCATGTGGAACATGCCGATCGGCCGGGCGAGGACCTGGCAGCCCGGGAACGTCGGCTCGGCGAGGAGCACCAGGGCATCGAGCGGGTCGGTGTCCTCGCCGAGGCTGTCCTCGACGTAGCCGTAGTCGGCGGGGTAGCTCATCGAGGTGAAGAGCAGTCGGTCAAGACGGATGCGACCGGTCTCGTGGTCGACCTCGTACTTGTTGCGAGCGCCCTTCGGGATCTCGATGGTGACGTAGAACTCCACAGCTACCGCCTTGGGGTGACATGACGACACCATGAACGGCTCGTCGGTGATGACCTAGTCTCGGGGCCAAGTGTCCCGCATGATGCCACGCCGACCGACCAGGGGGTTTGATGCGTCGTCTCGCCGTCGCGGTGGGGGTCGTCGCGGCCCTGCTCGGCTACGCCACCCTCGATGTCTACGACCGCGTGCCGGGCATCCTCACCCTCGCGCCGGCGCCCGATCCGGCCCCCGCGACCCCGGCTCCCACCACGTCCCTGCCGCCGGTCGTGCAGCCCTCCCGACCCACACCGGCGGGTATGCCGCTCGCGGCCTCGGGCGCGCAGGCGCCCCTCCCGACCCCCGCAGGGGTGGCGGCGGTGCTCGCCGGGATGCTCGGCGACGCCCGCCTCGGGGCGGCGGTGTCCGTCGTGGTCCGGGACGCGGCGACCGGGGCGCACCTGCTCGACGTCGACGCCGACGCCCCCCGCACGCCGGCGTCGAGCCTGAAGCTCCTGGCCGCCGCCGCGGTCGACGCGACGTTCCCCCCCGGGACGAGACTGACCACCAAGGTCGTGCAGGGGCCCGCGCCGGACCAGGTCGTCCTCGTTGCCGGCGGCGACACCCTGCTCGACCCGGGGCCCGGCGACCCCGCCGCCGTGTCCGGGAGGGCCGGCTTGGGCGACCTCGTCGCCGCCACGGCGACGAGCCTGCGGTCCCGGGGCGTCACCCGGGTCACCGTCTCGCCCGACCTCAGCCACGCGCCCGGGCCCCTCATGGCGCCGACCTGGTCGTCGTCCTTCCAACCGGCCGGGATCACCGGGGCGGTCGCGTCGATCGGCCTCTCGACCCAGCGGGCCACCCCGGGCCACCCCGGGCCGGCCGACCCCGCAGCAGCCGTCCTGTCGACCTTCGCGCGGGCGCTGGGCGCGCAGGGGGTCGCGGCCGTTGTCGGCCCGCCCACCGTGGCGGCCGCCGGTGCCCCGGTCCTGGGCTCGGTGACCTCGGCCCCGGTGGCCGAGCAACTCGCCCTCGCGCTCGCCGACTCGGACAACGCCCTCACCGAGTCCCTGGCCCGGCAGGCAGCCTTCGTCACGGGGACGGCACCCGGGTTCGCCGAGACGGCAGCCTTCGTGCGCTCGACCGTGGCGGGCCTCGGGGTGGACGTCACGGGGGTGGCGATCGTCGACGCCAGCGGGCTCTCCCGTGAGGATGCCGTCCCCGCACGGGTGCTCGCGGACGTCCTGGCGCTCGGGGCCGCCGACGCCGTCCCGGGGATGCGCGAGACGGTCCGCCGGCTGCCGGTCGCCGGTCTCAGCGGGACCCTCTGGGACCGCTTCGCGGCGGCGGGGTCGCGCGGCGCGGCAGGGGTCGTCCGGGCCAAGACGGGGACGCTCACCGGCGTCAGCGCCGTCGCCGGGACCCTCGTGACGCTCGACGGTCGGCTTCTGACGTTCACCGTCCTGGCCAGCGGCATCGCCCCGGGCGCGGGAACGCTGGCGGCCCGGGAGGCGTTGGACCGGTTCGTAGCGACCCTGGCTGGCTGCGGGTGCCGTTCCTGACGCAGAGCAGGACGATGCAGAGCAGGAACAGGGGCACCGGACGATGCCCGCGAGGTCAGTCGTCCGAGGACCACCAGAGGGAAGAAGGCCGGCAGATGGCGGAGTCGACGGATCGGGCCCACGCGGAGACGCCGGGGGGCCCGCCCCCGCAGTACGTCGACTGGGCCTTCGCCAAGGCCACCGGTCGACGACTGGTCAACCCCGGTCCCAGGGTGAGCGGGCACGAGGCGGCGGACATCGTCGGCCGCCTCCGCGAGGTCGCCCTCGCGGCCCGCGAGCCGATCGCCAGGACGTCGCGCCTGAGCAGCCCCGAGGGGGTGGCTCCCGTGTTGATCGTCGACCGCCCGGGGTGGATCGACGCCAACGTCGACTCGATGCAGTCGCTCATGGCCCCCGTGATCGAGAAGATCACCTCCGGAGCCAAAACCACCCCGAACTCGACGGCCACCGCGATCGGCGGCAAGGTCACCGGGGCCGAGGCAGGGGCCCTGATGTCCTTTCTCGCGAGCAAGATCCTCGGTCAGTACGACCTCGCCCCACAGGGGACGCCGCGACTGCTGCTCGTGGCCCCCAACATCGTCGCGACCGAGCGGGAACTCGACGTCGACCCCCACGACTTCCGGCTCTGGGTGGCCATGCACGAGGAGACCCACCGGGTGCAGTTCACCGCCGTGCCGTGGCTGCGCGACCACCTCGTCGCGCGGACCCGCGAGCTGGGCACCGATCTCGCGCCGACCGGCTCCGAGCTCGCCTCCCGGATGCAGGAGATCGCCCGCCGACTGCCCGAGGCGTTCCAGCCGGGCAGCCAGGGTCTCAGCGAGGTGTTCCTCACCCCGGAGCAGAAGGAGAAGGTCGCCCAGATCACGGCGGTCATGTCGCTGCTCGAGGGCCACGCCGACGTGATGATGGACGACGTCGGTCCCCAGGTCATCCCCTCCGTCGCCGAGATCCGGGCGAAGTTCCAGACCAAGCGGGCCGGCGCCGGCAGCCTCGACCGCTTCATCCGCCGAGTCCTCGGGCTCGAGGCCAAGATGCGTCAGTACAAGGACGGTGCCGTCTTCGTGCGCGGCGTCGTCGACCGGGTCGGGCTCGACGACTTCAACGCCGTGTGGACCTCCCCCGAGACGCTGCCCACGCCGGACGAGATCGCCCGACCAGCCGCCTGGATCGAACGCGTGCACGGCCGGTCATGACCGGTCCCCGGCCGGCGGTGGCGGCGACGAGGCTCGCCGTGCGGGCCGAGCTGGCCCTGCTGCCGCAGGGCTGTACCGTCCTGGTCGGGTGCAGCGGCGGGCCCGACTCACTGGCCCTCGCGGGCGCCGTCGGGTTCGAGGCGCCCCGGCTCGGGATCGCGGCCGCCGGCCTCGTCGTCGACCACCGCCTCCAGGAGGGCTCCGCCGCGGTCGCCGACCGCGCGGCCGAGCAGTGCCGTGAGCTCGGCCTCGACCCCGTCGAGGTCCGGGCCGTCCGGGTCGAGCGGGCCGGCCAGGGACCAGAGAGCGCCGCGCGCTCGGCCCGCTACGCAGCCCTCGAGGACGCCGCCGAGCGCCTCGGTGCGGCCGCCGTGCTCATCGGCCACACCCGCGACGACCAGGCCGAACAGGTGCTCCTCGGCCTGGCCCGAGGGTCCGGCTCCCGCTCCCTCTCCGGTATGCCGCGCCGGCGCGGGCTCTTCGTCCGTCCCTTCATCGACGTGACGCGGGCCGAGACACACGCCGCATGCACGGCATACGGGATCGAGCCCTGGCGTGACCCCCACAACGAGGACGTGACCTTTACCCGGGTGCGCGCCCGCTCGTTCCTCGGGACCCTCGAGGACGAGCTCGGCCCCGGCATCTCCGGCGCGCTCGCCCGCAGTGCGGAGATGCTGCGCGAGGACGCGGACTACCTCGAGGACGCGGCGCGCGCGATCCGACCGCAGCTGGGACAGGGTCCGTGGTCGGCCCGGGCCATGACCGACCTGCCGCGGGCGCTGCGCACCCGCGTCTGGCGCCTGCTTGCCGTCGAGGCCGGCTCGGGGGCCGGGCAGCTCTCCGCAGCCCACGTCGAGTCCCTCGACGCGCTCCTCACGTCGTGGCACGGGCAGGGACCGCTCAACCTGCCCGGGCACGTCCTGGCCCGCCGCTCGGGGGACCAGGTCACCCTCGAGCGCGTCCGTCCGCTTGAATAGGCGCACTGCCCGGGGCGTCCGCCAACGCCCCCACCCGCAGGACCCGACAGAGGAGATCGCCGTGGATGCCGCCGACATGGGGGGCGACCTCGAGAAGGTCCTTCTCACCGAGGACCAGATCCTGGCCAAGCTCGACGAGCTCGGCCAGCAGATCTGGACGGACTACGAGGGCAAGGACCTGCTCCTCGTCGGTGTCCTCAAGGGGGCCGTCATGGTCATGGCCGACCTGATGCGGGCGCTTCCCGGCACGGCCCCCATGGACTGGATGGCGGTCTCCTCCTACGGCTCGGGCACGAAGTCGTCGGGCGTCGTGCGGATCATCAAGGACCTCGACGTCGACATCACCGGCCGCCACGTCCTGATCGTCGAGGACATCATCGACTCCGGGCTGACGCTCTCGTGGATCCGGGCCAACCTCGAGTCGCGCCGCCCGGCGTCGGTCGAGATCTGCGCGCTGCTGCGCAAGCCCGAGGTCGCCAAGGTCGAGATCGACGTGAAATACGTCGGCTTCGACATCCCCAACGAGTTCGTCGTGGGTTACGGACTCGACTACGACGAGCGCTATCGCAACCTGCGCTGCGTCGGCACCCTGTCCCCCGGCGTCTACGCCTGAGAGGCCACCAGGCAGGGCCCGAGGGGCCCCCGGGCAGGCTGATCAGGAACACCCGACCGATGCCGGTCGTTCACCTGCGAGAATAGGAGCGTCGACCCCACCGGTCGCGGTCAAACCCATCGAGCAGGAGGGTCGGGGCAGCGCCCCGAACGTACATGGACTTCAAGCGCATCCTTCGCACCCCGATGGTGTGGATCATCGTCCTCATCGGGGCCACGATCCTCGCCCTCTCGCTGTCGGACAGCGGCGGCTTCACCCGGATCGACACCTCCAAGGCCCTCGAGCTGATCAAGACCGGCAAGGTGGACTCGGCCACGCTGCTGAACAACGAGCAGATCCAGCTGACGCTGAAGCCGGGGCAGACCTACTCCGACGGCGACAAGGTCAAGGACGCCACGAAGGTCTACGCCTACTACGTGACGGCCCGCGGCACCGACGTCGTCGCGGCGCTCGACCAGACCGTCCCGCCGAAGAACTACACCGACCAGATCGACCAACCCAGCTGGTTCAGCTCGATCCTCTTCAGCATCCTGCCGATCATCCTCGTCCTCGGACTGTTCTGGTTCCTGATGGGCCAGATGCAGGGCGGCGGCTCGCGGGTGATGCAGTTCGGCAAGTCCAAGGCCAAGCTCGCGACCAAGGACACGCCCAAGGTCACTTTCGCGGACGTGGCGGGCTGTGACGAGGCCGTCGAGGAGCTGCACGAGATCAAGGAGTTCCTCCAGGAGCCGGCCAAGTTCCTGGCCGTCGGCGCCAAGATCCCCAAGGGCGTCCTGCTCTACGGCCAGCCGGGCACCGGCAAGACCCTTCTGGCCCGGGCCGTCGCCGGCGAGGCCGGGGTTCCGTTCTACTCCATCTCCGGCTCGGACTTCGTCGAGATGTTCGTCGGGGTCGGTGCGTCCCGGGTCCGCGACCTGTTCGAGCAGGCCAAGGCCAACGCCCCGGCCATCATCTTCGTCGACGAGATCGACGCCGTCGGGCGCCACCGCGGCGCCGGCCTCGGCGGGGGCCACGACGAGCGCGAGCAGACGCTCAACCAGCTGCTCGTCGAGATGGACGGCTTCGACGTCAAGACCAACGTCATCCTGATCGCCGCAACCAACCGGCCCGACATCCTCGACCCCGCGCTCCTGCGTCCGGGCCGGTTCGACCGACAGATCGCCGTCGAGGCGCCCGACATGCTCGGTCGCCACCGCATCCTGCAGGTCCACTCGCAGGGCAAGCCGATGGCGGCCGACGTCGACCTGCTGGCCGTCGCGCGCCGCACGCCCGGCTTCACAGGCGCCGACCTCGCCAACGTCCTCAACGAGGCCGCCCTGCTGACGGCCCGCACCAACCAGAAGATGATCGACGACCTCGCCCTCGACGAGGCCATCGACCGGGTCATCGCCGGGCCGCAGAAGAAGACCCGGATCATGTCGGCGCACGAGCGCAAGATGACTGCCTACCACGAGGGCGGCCACGCCCTGGTCGCCGCGTCGATGAACCACACGGACCCGGTCACCAAGGTGACGATCCTGCCGCGCGGCCGGGCCCTCGGCTACACGATGGTCATGCCCCGCGACGACAAGTACTCCACGACACGCAACGAGATCCTCGACCAGCTCGCCTACGCCCTCGGCGGACGCGTCGCGGAGGAGATGGTCTTCCACGACCCGACCACGGGCGCCGCGAACGACATCGAGAAGGCCACCGCGATGGCCCGCAAGATGGTCACCGAGTGGGGCATGTCCGAGCGGGTCGGCGCGATCAAGCTGGGCCAGTCCAGCGGCGAGGTCTTCCTCGGTCGCGACATGGGCCACCAGCGCGACTACAGCGAGGAGATCGCCGGGATCGTCGACGAGGAGGTGCGCAAGCTGATCGAGGGCGCCCACGACGAGGCCTGGCACGTCATCAACGACAACCGCGACGTCCTGGACAAGCTCGTGCTGGAGCTCCTGGAGAAGGAGACCCTCAACACTGCCGAGCTGGCGAAGATCTTCGAGGAGACGGTGAAGCGTCCGGTGCGTCCCACCTGGCTCTCGAGCGAGGCCCGGCTGCTCAGTGACCGACCGCCGGTGCAGACGCCTGCCGAACGGGCCGCGATGTCCAACGGCAACGGCCAGGCGCGTGGACCGCAGGACGCCAGCGGCAACCCCGAACTCGGCCGCAAGATCGACGATGCCGCCAACGTCGGGGCCCACCCGCTGGCCGAGGAGGAGTCCACGACCCAGGTCGTCGAGGTGCCCGATGGTGGGCGTGTCGACCCGACCGCGGGCCACTGACGGGATGGCCGTCGACCACGACCGGGCGGCCGCAGCCGTCCGTGAACTGCTGCTCGCGGTCGGGGAGGACCCCGATCGCGAGGGGCTGCGTGAGACACCCGCCCGGGTGGCCCGGGCCTATGCCGAGGTCTTCGCCGGCCTCGACCTCACGCCCGACCAGGTGCTCGGCAGGACCTTCGACATCGCGCACGACGAGATGATCATCGTGCGCGACATCGAGGTCTACAGCACCTGTGAGCACCACCTCGCGCCGTTCCACGGCGTCGCCCACGTCGGATACATCCCCGGCAGGGACGGCAAGGTCACCGGCCTGTCCAAGATCGCCCGGCTCGTCGACCTCTACGCCCGACGACCACAGGTCCAGGAGCGGCTGACGACCCAGATCGCCGACGCCCTCGTGGACCACCTCGGTGTGCAGGGCGCCATCGTCGTCATCGAGTGCGAGCATCTCTGCATGTCGATGCGCGGCGTGCACAAGCCCGGCTCCCGCACGATCACCTCGGCCGTCCGCGGCCAGCTCCGTGACCCCGCGACCCGAGCCGAAGCGATGTCGCTGCTGCTCGGGGGCAAGCGGTGACCGGACGCGCCACCCCCGCTGCCGCCCCCGTCACTCCCCCTCCAGTGAAACCCGGGCCCCACCGACCGTGGGTGCCGCGGGTCGTCGGTGCGGTGGCCTACGCCATCGGGCTGCTCGACATCGTCACCGGGCTCCGGCAGACCCTGCGGGTGCGGCTGCGCTTCACGGACGTCGTGCCGGGCTTCGTGGGGGACGCCGCGTCGGCGGCGACCGTCGTCACCGGCGTCCTGCTCATCCTGATCGCCCACGGGCTCAAGCGCCGCAAGGTGCGCGCCTGGCGGGCGACGCTGGCCCTGCTCGGCATCACCGTCGTCCTCCAGGCCCTGCGGGGGCACTGGACGGCCCTCGCGGTCGCGCTCGTCGTCCTCGCGGTGCTCGTCGGGCTCCGACAGGAGTTCCGCGCCCTCGGCGACCCCCGCACCCGCTGGCGCTCATTGACGGTCTTCCTCGGCCTGTTCGTCACGAGCTCGGTCATCGGGGTCGTCACGCTGGCGGTCGACCGCCGCGAGATCGTCGGCGGCTGGCCGGGGGTGTGGCCGGTGCTCCAGCACGTCTGGTGGGGTCTGATCGGCTCCAGCGGCGACCTGCAGCTGCGCAACGACCGCTTCGACGACATCCTCTCGGCCCTGCTGCTGGGTCTTGGATTGATGACCGGGCTGGTCAGCCTCTACCTCCTGCTGCGCGCGCCCGAGCCGCTGCCCGAGCTCACCGAGGTCGACGAGAGCCGGGTGCGTGAGCTGCTCGCCGGCTCGTCGGACTCGCTGGGCTACTTCAACCTGCGCCGCGACAAGAGCCTCGTCTGGTCCGACTCGCGCAAGGCCGCCGTCGCCTATCGGGTCGTCGGCGGCGTGATGCTCGCCAGCGGGGACCCGATCGGCGATCCCGAGGCCTGGCCCGGCGCGATGTCGAACTTCCTCGCCACGGCGGCCGACCACGCGTGGACGCCCGCCGTCCTGGGCTGCACCGAGCGCGCGGGACTCGCGTGGACCAGGCTCGCCGACTTCTCGGCGATGGAGCTCGGCGACGAGGCGATCCTCGCGGTCGCGGACTTCTCCCTCCAGGGCCGCCCCATGCGCAACGTCCGCCAGATGGTCGGTCGCATCCGGCGGGCGGGCTACGACACCCGGGTGTGCCGGGTGGCCGACCTCTCCGCCGACGAGCGCAGGCTCGTCCTCGCGGACGCGGCGACCTGGCGCAGCAGCGAGACCGAGCGCGGCTTCTCGATGGCGCTGGGACGCACGGCCGACCCCCTCGACCCGGACGCCGTCCTCGTCACCGCGCGCCAGGACGGACGGGTCCGGGGCCTGCTGCAGTTCGTGCCCTGGGGCAAGGACGGGATGTCGCTCGACCTGATGCGACGTGACTCGGCAGCGGAGCCCGGGATCAACGAGCTGCTCATCAGCGCCGCCATGGAGGCGGCCCCCGCACTGGGAGTCCACCGGGTCTCGCTCAACTTCGCCGTCTTCCGGGCTGTCCTCGAGCGTGGCGAGAAGCTCGGCGCCGGGCCCCTGCTGCGGGCCTGGCGCACGGCCCTGATCTTTGCCTCGCGATGGTTCCAGATCGAGAGCCTCTACCGCTTCAACGCCAAGTTCCAGCCCGAGTGGCAGCCCCGCTACCTCATCTACCCCGGCCCGGCGGACCTGCCCCGGGTGGGCGTGGCTGCCCTCGAGGCCGAGGCGTTCATCGTCTGGCCGACCCTGCGGCGACTACGGGGGGTGCGAGCATGAGCAGCGCACCCGCGTCCCGCCGCCCCGGCGGGGCCCTGCCCCGGCCCGAGGGGCGGCCCGTGGTGATGGGGGTCGTCAACGTCACGCCGGACTCCTTCAGTGACGGGGGCGAGTGGTTCGAGCCCGCGGACGCCGTCGAACACGGCCGTCTGCTGATGGCCCAGGGCGCCGACATCATTGACGTGGGTGGGGAGTCGACCCGACCCGGCGCCGAACGGCCCTCGGTGCAGGAGGAGCTGCGCCGGGTGCTCCCCCTGATCGAGCTCATCGCCACCGAGGGCGCCACCGTCTCCGTCGACACGATGCGGGCGGTGGTCGCCGAGCGGGCGCTCGCGGCCGGGGCCAGCATCGTCAACGACGTCAGCGGCGGCCTGGCGGACCCCGACATGGTGCCCCTCGTCGCGGGCGCCGGTGTGCCCTTCATCGCGATGCACTGGCGCGGTCACAGCACCGACATGCAGACCCGCGCGGTCTACGACGACGTCGTCGCCGAGGTCTGCGCCGAGCTCACCGAACGACGCGACGTGCTGCTCGCCGCCGGCATCGACGGGGCGGACCTCGTGCTCGACCCCGGCCTGGGGTTCGCCAAGCTCCCCCACCACAACTGGGCCGTCCTGGCCCGGCTCGACGCACTCCTGCTCCTCGGCCAGCCGGTGCTCGTCGGGGCATCGCGCAAGACCTTCCTCGGCCGCCTGGGGGTGCCTGCGGACGCGCCCCCTCGGCCCCCTGCCGAGCGCGACGCGGCCACCGCGGCGACCAGCGTCCTCGCCGCACTCGCCGGGGTCTGGGGTGTGCGGGTCCACGACGTCCCGTCGACCCGTGACGCGCTCGCCGTCGTCTGCGCCGTCCGCGAGCAGTCATGAGCGCGAGCCGTGACCGGATCGTCCTCGAGGGGGTCGAGGCCGTCGGGCACCACGGCGTCCTGGCCTTCGAGAAGGTTGACGGCCAGCCCTTCATCGTCGACGTCGTGCTCGAGCTCGACCTGTCCCGGGCCGGACGGACCGACGCGCTTGGCGACACGGTGTCCTACGCCGAGGTGGCCGGCGACGTGGTCGCCCGGATCACCGGACCGTCGTTCGACCTCGTCGAGCGCCTCGCCGAGGTGATCGCCGCCGACGCCCTCGCCCGGCCGCTCGTCGACGCGGTCGAGGTGACGGTCCACAAGCCCCAGGCGCCGGTGGGCCACCCCTTCACGGACGTCCGGGTCTCGATCCGCCGCGAGCGGGGGGTCCCGGTGGTCATCGCCCTGGGGGCCAACCTCGGCGATGCCGGCGGCGTCCTCGCGCAGGCGGTCGCCGACGTCGCCGCCCTGCCAGGTGTCCGTGTGCGTGCGGTGTCCCCGCTCGTCGAGACCGACCCCGTCGGGGGGCCCGACCAGCTGGCCTATCTCAACGCCGTCCTCGCAGCAGACGTGACGGTGGGCCCTGACGAGCTGCTCCGGGCGCTCCACGGGGTCGAGGCCCGTCACGGCCGGACCCGCGAGATCCGTTGGGGGGCGCGGACGCTCGACCTCGACCTGCTCCAATACGGGGATCCCTCGACCGCCCGTGAGGTGATCATCGACGAGCCGGCACTGACCCTGCCCCACCCCCGAGCCCACGAGCGGGCATTCGTGCTCGTGCCGTGGTCACGGCTGGCTCCCGAGGCGCTCCTGCGCACCGGCCCGACCGTTGACGCGCCGATCCGTCGCGTCGTCGACGTGCTGGGCGAGCTCGATGCGTCCGGAGTCCGGACCGGACCGGAGTGGAACCCGACATGGTGAGACAGACCCACGGCGTGCGACTGCGGCTCCTGGCGGGGGTCGCCGTGGTCCTCGGCGCCCTCTCGTGGATCGCCCTCAAGCTCTGGACCAACGCCGGGCACCTGCTGCCCCAGGCCAACTGGGCCGGTCTGCCGCTGCTGGTGGCCTTCGCGGTGGGCCTCTACCTCGTCGGGCGACCGGTCAAGAGGCTGGTCGCCGGGGAGGCCACCACGCGGGTGGACCCCTTGTATGCCGCCCGGGTCCTCGTGCTCGCTCAGGCCGCCGCCCTGTCCGGTGCGGCCGTGCTGGGCTGGTACGTCGCGCAGATCCTGCTGCTGCTGCCGGACTCGGACATCCCCTCGCAGCAGGGCCGGATGATCGAGCTCGGCGTGCTGGGCCTCGGGGCGATTCTCCTGTCTGCCGCGGGGCTGCTCGTGCAGCGGATGTGCCGGATCGATGACGACAGCGACCGGCGCGACGACGAGGACGAGCCGGCGCCACACCACCACTGAGCCCGGGGTCACTGGCGGGGCGCGAACCGGAGGTTGGGTCTGGGACGTGGGACGGTCCCGGCGGACGAGGGGTGACCTTGGGCGCCCCAGGTCCCGGCGACGGACATCAGGGCTGCTGTGGCTGCCGCGTCAGCGGCGATCGCGCTGGGTCCGCCGATCTGGTGCTGCGTCGCGGTGGGGCCATAGCTGGCGATGAAGGCGTGGAATCCGTTCTTGTACTTGCCGTTCAGGTTGGTGAGCATCTCGTCGGTGCCTGACATGGCCACCCGGTAGCGGATCCACTGGTGAAGGTGGAGGTCGAAGTCCTGGAACGTGCGTGCTGCTTCGGCGCCTCGGTCTGCGAGTGCGGTGATGGTCGGCGCGGCCATCTTCAGATTCATGCCGCCCTCGCCGGGTCGCTGGCGGACGGTGACGATCCGGTCGCGGTAGCCGGGCATGGTGATCTGGGTGTTGTCGACCCAGTCCTGCATCGTGTTGAGGATGGAGTGTCCGAAGGCGAGCATGCCGGGCAAGGGTGTGGCCTCGGGTGGGCCGCCGCCGCCTTGCTTCTGCGGCTTGTGGACCAGCTCGTCCGGGTAGTCGGGGTCGACCGGGCTGAGGTTGATGCCGAAGGTGGGGCGTCCGGGGAAGGCAGAGTCGAAGAAGTGCATGGGGAAGTTGCTGGAGATGCCGCCGTCGGAGAACCACACGGGGATCAGGGCACGCGCTGCGGGTGTGCGGGCCCAGTCGACGCTGAAGAACGGGACGGCGCTGATGAGCCCGGGGAAACTGAGCGAGAGACGCACAGCGACCACGACGGGGATGTCCCAGGGGTCGGGGAGAGGCTGGACCTGGACGTCGTGAGTGGGGCACCGCATGCGGATGCGCTGTTCGACGCCGTCGACGGTGTGCGGTTCGCTGCCGTCGACAGCGTTCGGTGGGTCGGTGGCGGGGTCGCTGCTGGCAACCATGTGAGCGACGACCGGGTCAGGGAAGTACTCGCGCAGGTGTTCGGGGCAGAAGGAGAACGTCTCGTCGGCGAAGGGAAAGCGGTAGGGGCGTTGGAAGGTCAGGTTGGTGGTCATCACGACGAGGTCCACCTCCCGCGCGGCGGCGGCGGCAGCGCGCTCCGCCGGATCGACCGGGGCCTCGATCCGATCGCGCCCGGTGACCGAGGCCTGCAGTGCGACTGCTTCCGGGCCCCACAGGTCGCCGAAGGTCAGCGGCGGGTCGCCGGGCCTGAGCCCGGCCAGGGCGTCGAAGGTCCCGGCCATCCAGTCGGTGAGCGGGGCGGTGTTCGCGACGGGGTCGATCTGGTGGCCGTTGCACAGGCCGAATCCGTTCGCCGTCATGGCGACGAGGGTGTTCCTGGCGAAGACGAACCCAGCGGCGGCGAGAGCGATGGCCACGGCTGCAGGAACCCAGAGGAGCGCGGGGACGGCCCAGCCCAGCCAGGACAGGTCGCCTGGGCCCGCAGTGAGGCCGATCGCCGCGAAGGGGATCGCGAGCAGGGCCGACAACACCATCGTGAAGGTCACCGGTGCGCCCGCCGCGACGGTGGTCAGGGTGCTCGTCAGCTTGCGGGCCGGGCTCTGGTCGGGTTCGAGCCACCGGGCGAGGATCGAGAAGGGCCGCCTCGTCGCGGGCCCCGGCTGGAAGAGGCCGGCGAGGGTGGTCCCGAGCTCACCCGGCAGGGCGGCCAGGCGCACGAAGCCGCCCGTCTGCCGGCCGTGTTCCGCGGCGGCCACGGCGGCGGCGGCGATGGCTCCAGCAGACGCCCCACCGACGGATCGGAAGCGGTGGGTGACCGCCAGGGTGCACGCGGCCCTCGGGTAGACGATCCCGGAACTGATGCCGCCCTTCATGATCAGGTCGCACTCGCGGTCCGGCTGCGCAGGATAGGTCGCCGCCGTCGTCAGGTCCGGTAGAGCGTCCGACAGGGCCATGGCCGCCTCCCGAGTGAGTGTGCTGGCGCCGCCTCGACATCGAGCACCGCCGTTCCCCCGAGCCCACGATAGCCATCAGCCCGGAGCGCGTCAGGGGATCCGGGTCGACGCTTCCCGGGTCGGGGTCGGGGGTCGCGCGCTCACTTGTCGACGTCCCCGACGACGAAGAACATCGACCCGAGGATGGCCACCATGTCAGCGATGACCTGGCCCGGCAGCACCTGCGTCAGGACCGAGACGTTGTTGAACGAGGCCGACCGCAGCTTGAGCCGCCACGGGGTCTTCTCCCCCCGGGAGACGAGGTAGTAGCCGTTGAGGCCCAGGGGGTTCTCGGTCGCGGTGTAGAGGTGGCCCTCGGGGACCTTGAGCACCTTGGGGAGCTTGACGTTGATCGGGCCCCGGGGGAGGGCGCGCAACCGCTCGAGGCAGGCCCGGGCGAGGTCGAGGCTGACGTCGGTCTGCTCAAGCAGGACCTCGAGCCGCGCGAGGCAGTCGCCCTCGGTGCGGGTGACGACCCGACCCGGCCCGCCGTCGGCGAAGAGCTCGCCGTAGGCGAGGTAGGGCGCGTCTCGGCGCAGGTCGACGTCGACCCCGCTGGCCCGCGCGATGGGCCCGGAGACGCCGTAGGCGTGGACGAGGTCGGGGCTGAGGACGCCGACACCACGAGTGCGCGCGTTGAGGATCTCGTTGCCCACCAACATGTTCCGTAGGTCTGGTAGCCGCGCCCGGACGGCGTTGATCGCGTGGTCCACCCGCCCGAGCCACCCGGCCGGCAGGTCCTCCTTGAGGCCGCCGACGCGGTTGAACATGTAGTGCATCCGGCCGCCAGAGGCCTCCTCCATGACGGCCTGGAGCTCCTCCCGCTCGCGGAAGGAGTAGAAGATCGGGGTGATCGCCCCGAGCTCGAGGGGGTAGGAGCCAAGGAACATGAGGTGGTTGAGCACCCGGTTGAGCTCGGCCAGCAGGGTGCGGGCCCACACCGCGCGCTCCGGGACCTCCATGCCCAGCAGCTGCTCCACCCCCAGGACCACCCCGAGCTCGTTGGCGAAGGCGGACAGCCAGTCGTGGCGGTTGGCGAGCACGATGATCTGACGGTAGTCGCGCACCTCGAAGAGCTTCTCGGCGCCGCGGTGCATGTAGCCGACGATCGGCTCGGCCGAGACGATCCGCTCGCCGTCCAGGACGATCCGCAGCCGGAGCACGCCATGCGTCGCGGGGTGCTGGGGGCCGATGTTGAGGACCATGTCACTCGTGGCCAGGCCGCCGGCCCCGACCCCGACGGTCAGCTCGCGCTGGCCGGGTGTCGTCGTCATGGTGGCCAGTCTGCCGTATGCCGTGGGGCGGCCGGCAGGATCCGTCCCGCCGTGAGGATCGCTCCAGTTGGCACGCTCGTCCGGCTGTAGCGTGCTCGGGTGAGCCCTCTCGATGCCGCCACGGTGCTCGACCTGCGCGACCCCGCCGTCGTCGCCGATCCCTACCCCCACCTGGCTGCCCTTCGTGCAGCCGCACCCGTGGCCCACCACAGCGGTCTGGGGACCTGGGTCGCGACCAGCCACGCGGCCTGCAGCCAGGTCCTGCGCGAGCGCTCGCTGGGGCGGATCTTCGCGCCTCGCGTCCCCGACGCCGACTGGGAGACCTTCAACTGGCTGCACGCGGACTCGATCCTCGACAGCGAGCCCCCCAAGCACTCCCGGCTTCGTCGACTCGTGCAGCGGGCCTTCACCCGGGGGCACGTCGCCCGCCTGCAGCCGCGGATCGCCGAGCTCGCCGACGGCCTCCTCGACGGGTGCGTCGAGCGGCTCGACGCCATGGGGAGCTTCGACGTCCTGGCGGACTACGCCGAGCCGCTGCCGGTGCTGGTCATCGCCGAGCTCCTCGGGTGGCCGGAGGCGGACCAGCACCTGCTGCGACCGTGGTCGCAGGACATTGTGCGGATGTACGAGGTCAACCAGACCCCGGCCGACGAGACGGCGGCAAGGCGCGCGTGCGGCGAGTTCGCGGCATACGTCGAGGGTCTTGCGGCCGAGAGGGCCTCCCACCCCGGTGCCGACCTGCTCAGCGACCTCGTCGCCGTGCGGGACGACGGCGACCGGCTCTCCAGCCATGAGCTCGTGGCCACGGTCGTCCTGCTCCTCAACGCCGGGCACGAAGCCAGTGTCAACGGGTTCGGCAACGGCCTGGCCTCCTACCTCACGTCGGGCCGGACCGCCGCCGAGCCCGCCCTGCTCGTCGAGGAGATGCTGCGCCACGACTCGCCGCTGCACCTCTTCGAGCGCACGGCGACCAGCGACGTCGTCATCGGCGACGTCACCGTGCGGGCAGGGCAGCGGATCTCAGCCCTCCTCGGGGCGGCGAACCGCGACCCCGCGGTCTTCGACGCCCCCGACGAGTTCCGGTCGGACCGCGACCCCAACCCGCACCTCGCCTTCGGTGCGGGCATCCACTTCTGCATCGGGGCGCCACTTGCCCGGCTCGAGCTGCAGACGAGCGTCGACGCCCTGCTGCGGCGCTTCGGGCGGCTCGAGGTCGTCGACGCCGTCCGTCGCCCGACCTTCGTCCTGCGCGGTTACGAACGACTCCTCGTCGCCCCGGCCTGAGTGGGCAACAGCCGCGCGGTCGCCGCCGGAGACCAAACGCCCGTTGCCCGGTATGGCCGTTCCCGACTCCAGCAGTGCCTCGAGGCGTCCGAAGGTGCCATCGAGGTTCCGCAGGGTGCTCGTGATCGTCATCCGATGGGCTCCGGGATGTCAGCTGCGCGCTGATCACGCTGTCGTCCCACTGGGGGCCGGTTGCGCGCGTCGGCAACGTGGGCGAACACCTCGGTCGATGGGTCGGTGAATGAGGATCTCGATGGTGCTGGTGAACACGCGTCCTCCGTGGATGGACAAAGGGCTCACCCCCGGGGCTGAGTATGCACGGTGCCTCGCGCGCCGTTGATCGGCCCGTCTCAGGTGGCGGCCTCCCAGGCCCTGACCAGCGTCCGCGGGGCGCGGACGCGCCAGGACTCGGTGATGATCTCCCGGGCCTCCTCGACGTCGACTGCGTCGAGTGAGACCAGCAGGATCGGCGTCCCGTCGTAATGGGGGGTGGTGAAGAACCGGCCCGGGTCGGACGCGATCATCGCCACCTTGTCCTCCTCGGAGGGGAGCCAGACCACCAGCGCCTCGGGATCGTCACGGATCCAGGTGAACATCCGCGCCGCCGTGCGCCACGAAGGCCGCCCTCCGTACGTCGCCTGCTCGTGCGAGCCCGGCAGGCTCGCGGCGATGCGCCGGACGTCGTCGTGGGAGATCACCGCTCGACCGTATCCCCACCGGGCGGGTCATCCCTTCGCCCGGCCGGCGAGAGCGGAGCGACGTTGTCGTACGCTTTTTGCAAGATGTTGTACGATTCTGCGATGGCGACCATGAGCATCAGTGCGGCACGCGGGAACCTCCCCGCAGCCGTGGAGTTGTCTCGCACGGAGGCGGTCTTCCTCGAGCGCTATGGGCGTCCGGCGGCGGTACTGGTCAGTCCCGAGCGCTACGACGAGCTGATGACCGCGCTGGAGGAGTCAGAGGACGCCGCTGCCTTCGACGCGGCCATGGACGAGGAGGGGCCGAACATCCCCTGGGAGCAGGTCAAGGCTGATCTCGGCTGGGCGTGAGCACGTACCGCGTCGAGCTGCGGCCGGCCGCAGCGAAGGCACTTCGCAAGCTCGACCCCTCAGTCCGCGGGCGCATCCATGGCGCCGTTGCCCTGCTCGCGCAGGACCCACGACCGCCGGCGGCCCGGGCGTTGCAAGGCCGCCCCGGTCTGCGGGTCCGAGTCGGTGACCACCGCATCATCTACACCGTGCAGGACGACGTCCTCCTGGTGGTGGTCGTGACCCTTGGGCATCGACGCGAAAACTACGGACGCTGATCGCGCTCCGGTCGAGTCGTTGCCGTCCCGGTTGGCCAGCACGTGCCGTGCTCAACCGCCCGTCACCGGCCGGGTGCCAACGCGTATTCCGGGTCAGGTCCTGAGCGTCACTGTCGCCTTCGCTGACGTGACGTGCGCCGGGGTGTCGGCAGCGTTGCTGGCCGCGCCCCACACCTCGAGGCTGTCGGTGCAACCCTTCTTGTGTGTGGTCGCCTCGATCCTGGACACTGCCGTCAAGGTGGAGGGCGCATCCGTCGCGGTCATGGTGGCGTCGGTCCTCGTCGCCGGCCGGCCGGCCAGCCCCGGCCCCACGATGACCCAGCTGCAGATCTCCTTCCCGGTCATCCACAACTCGACGAATGAGACGCCCCCGCTGTCAGCAGCCTTCATCAGGATCTGGGCTCCCGCGGCGGACAGGTCGGTGGTGCTGCCGAAGGCGACGTCGTCGACACCTCCTGGGTTGGCCTTGGTGCCGGCGATCGACATGGCCAGCGCCGGCGCCGTGGTGTCCCGATGATCGCGCGAGACCGGCGGGCCGGGGCAGGCTGTCAGGAGCACGGTCACCAGACCTGCAGCGACGACAGTCAGCCGGCGCGGCGGAGGTGGGCGAAGTTCGTCATCGTGGCCTCGTGCTCGAAGGGGAGGGGTCACCCCAGAGGCGGCGGGACCGTCACGGAATACCTGCGTGCACGCGGCCGGTGTTCGAGACCACCCACCAGAAGGTGCCGAAGCCCCCGGGGTCGAGCAGGCTGGTCGCTGCGCTCGCCGCGCCGAGGGCCGACAGGTATGCCGCGGGATCCTCACGCGCAAGGGTGTGTTCGGGGGTGAGCCCGCTCACGCCGACCCGACGCAGGGCCTCCCGCTGGGTGAGGAGCTCGTCCTGCTGCAGCGAGTCGACCGCCACGTGCGCCGTGAGGTCGCAGCTGCCGTCGGGCACCGGCGCCACCTGCACCCCTTGCCGGTATGCCGTCAGGGTCCCTTCGCCCGGACGCTGCGCGACGCGGTGCCCGTAGTCGACTGCGATGGCCGCGCCCCCGGACATTCGCCCGATCAGGTCCTCCCACGCGGCGTCCCGGTGGCGCCCGACCTCGGCGCGGTCACCGGGCCGGGCGTCTGCGCCTGTCGCGGACGGCCAGAACCGGGCGCACCAGTCGAGGTCGGCATCATCGAGGGGCCATCCCAGCGACTCCTCGCCCGTCCTGACGTCGACGCAGACCTCTCGCAGGCCACCGTCGTCGCCGACGGCCGCGACGGTGCACGGCACGACGTCGAGCCACTCGTGCGCGATGACCAGCGCGCGCACCGGCGCCAGGTCGTCCGGGAGCCGGGCGCCGCCCGGCGAGACCAGCCACTCGACGTCAGGGAGGAGAGCGGTCGGCCGGGCCACCACCTCCACGCCGGTCAGGGGGCGTCCGGGCGCCGCCGCGCGCAGGGCACCGAGCAGCTCGCCCCGCCCGGCCCCCACGTCGACGATGCCGTCGGCGCCCAGCACGTCGGCCCAGGCCCAAAGGGCCTCGGCGAGCACCCTCCCGGCGACGCCGTGGGTCGACGTGGTGAAGTGCCCGGCCGGACCGGCCGGGTTGCGGTAGAACCCCTGCGGTCCGTAGAGGGCGCCCTGCCACGCCTCCCGCCACGGCACCACGTCCGGGGACAGAGTCATGGGCGGGTCAGGGGCGGGTGATCGGCCGGGTCATGGCGCGAATCTAGCGGTCGTCCCGCACGTCGAGACCCCGAGGGCGACGAGGTAGGTTCTGGCGGGTGAACGACCCCACGCAACAGCCGGCGCGTTTCAGCGTCGGAGTCGTCGGCACCGGCCGCGTCGGTGCGGTCCTCGGTGCCGCGCTGCACCGGGTGGGCCACCGGGTCGTCGCGTGCTCGGCGGTGAGCGAGGCGTCGCTGGAGCGGGCGCACCAGCTGCTGCCCGGCATACCCGTCCGCGAGGTGCAGGACGTCGTCGCGGCGGCCGACCTCGTGCTGCTCGCCGTGCCCGACGACGCGCTCACCGGCCTGATCGCCGGGCTGGCGGCGACCGGCGCCTTCCACGCCGGCCAAGTGGTCGTCCACACCAGTGGGCGTCACGGCGTCGGGATCTTCGAGGCCGCCGCGCGCAGCGACATCCTCCCGCTCGCCATCCACCCGGCCATGACCTTCACGGGCACGGCGATCGACCTCGACCGGCTCACCGACTGCTGCTTCGGCGTCACCACGCTCAAGGAGTTGCGGCCTCTCGGCGAGGCCCTCGTCCTCGAGATGGGTGGTGAGCCGGTGTGGATCGAGGAGGAGGACCGCCCGCTCTACCACGCAGCGCTCACCCACGGCTCGAACCACCTCGTCACCCTCGTCGCCCAGTCCATGGAGCTGCTCGACGACGCCGGCGTCGAGCACCCCGGGCGGCTGCTCTCGCCGCTGCTCGGGGCGGCCCTCGACAACGCCCTGCGGCTCGGTGACCAGGCTCTCACCGGACCGGTGGCTCGCGGTGACGCGGGCACTGTCGCCGAGCACCTCGCGGAGCTCGCCGCCGCTCCCGAAATACGTTCGTCCTACCGCGCGCTCGCGCGGGCGACGGTGCAGCGGGCCGTCGCCCGCGGTCGCCTGCGCCCCGCCGAGGCGGCGTCCGTCCTGTCCGTGCTCGACGAAGAGATGCAGCAGGAGGACTAGGTGCCCGACGTGAGGCCGACCCCGACGACGCAGCCGACGCTGGTCGTTGCCCGCAGCCGAGACGAGCTGCGGCGCGCCCGCGCCGAGCTCACCGAGGGGGACGTCGCTGTCGTCATGACGATGGGCGCCCTCCACGAGGGGCACGCCACGCTGATCGGCGCCGCCCGCGAGGCGGCCCGACACGTGGTGGTGACGATCTTCCTCAACCCGCTGCAGTTCGGGCCGAAGGAGGACCTCTCCCGCTATCCGCGGACCTTCGACTCCGACCTCGAGATCTGTTCTGCCGCAGGGGTGGACGTGGTATTCGCCCCGACACCCGACGTCGTCTACCCCGACGGCGACCCCGGCGTGACGGTCGCTGCCGGCCCGCTCGGCGCGGTCCTCGAGGGGCAGTCGCGGGCGGGCCACTTCGACGGCGTCCTCACCGTGGTCGGCAAGCTGTTGCACCTCACCCGCGCGGACCGGGCCTTCTTCGGGCAGAAGGACGCCCAGCAGCTGCTCCTGATCCGGCGGATGGTGCGCGACCTCGACTTCCCCGTGGACGTCGTCGCGGTGCCGACGGTGCGCGAGCGCGACGGCCTGGCGATGTCGAGCCGCAACACCTACCTCGCGCCGTCCGACCGGGAGACGGCGCTGTCCCTGTCGAGGGCGCTGCGCGCCGGCGCGGCCGCCGCGACCGGGGGTCCGTCGGCCATCCGTCGGGCCGCCCGCGCGGTCCTCGTCGAGGAGCCGCTGGCCCTGGTCGACTACCTCGTCCTCGTCCACCCCGAAACGCTCCAGGACGTGCCCGAGTGGTATTCCGGCGAGGCGCTGCTCGCGGTCGCCGGCAAGGTCGGGACGACCCGGCTCATCGACAACGCGCCGCTCCGGGTCGGACCCGGCGGCGGGGCACTGGAGGTCTTCTCCTGTGCCGCAACCCGCTGAGAGGTATCCCGTGCAGCCGCCCCCGCCCCCGCCCCCGCCCGCGCCGGTCCGCGTCCCCCGGTGGCTCGACGCCCCGGAGCCGGGCTGGACGACGGCCGTCGACGTCATCGTCGTCGGCACCGGCATCGCCGGCCTGACCGCCGCCCTCCGGCTGCGCGAGCAGGTCGACACGGTGCTGCTCGTGACCAAGACCGTCCTCAACGAGGGGTCGACGTCGTGGGCCCAGGGCGGCATCGCCGCGGCCATGGACCCGGCCGACTCGCCCGAGGAGCACCTGCACGACACCCTCGTCGCCGGTGTCGGGCTGTGCGACGTCGAGGCCGTGACGGCGCTCGTGACAGAGGGCCCGGTCCGGGTCCGCGAGCTGGTCGCCCTCGGCGCCGAGTTCGACCGCGGCAGCGACGGCGAGATCCTGCTGACCCGTGAGGGCGGCCACCACCGCGACCGGATCGCCCACGCCGGCGGTGACGCGACCGGCAAGGAGATCAGCCGCGCGCTGATCGAGGCCCTGCACCGGGTGCAGTCCGACCCGGGCATCCAGGTCATCGAGCACGCCCTCGTCGTCGACCTCCTGCAGGACCTCTCGGGGCGGGTCTGCGGGGTGACCGTCCACGTCATCGGCGAGGGCCAGGTCGACGGCGTCGGCGCGGCGCACGCCCGGGCCGTCGTCCTCGCGACGGGGGGGCTCGGCCAGATCTACTCCTCGACGACCAACCCCTCGGTCTCGACCGGCGACGGCATGGCCATCGCCCTGCGTGCCGGCGCGGTGATGGCCGACGTCGAGTTCGTCCAGTTCCACCCGACGGTGCTCTGGCTCGGCGAGGAGGTCGGCGGACAGCAACCGCTCATCTCCGAGGCGGTGCGCGGCGAGGGCGCCTTCCTCGTCGACGTGCAGGGGGTGCGGTTCATGCAGGGCGCCCACGAGCTCGCGGACCTCGCGCCGCGCGACGTCGTCTCGCGGGCCATCGTCGCGCGGATGGAGTCCACCGGGACCAACCATGTCTTCCTCGACGCGCGCCACCTCGGACGCGACTTCCTCGAGCAGCGTTTCCCGTCAATCGTCGCCAGCTGCCGCGAGCACGGTCTCGACCCGGCGAGCGACCTGATCCCGGTGGCCCCGGCCCAGCACTACGCCAGCGGCGGGATCCGCACCGACCTCGACGGCCGGTCCTCCCTCGAGGGGCTGTATGCCTGTGGCGAGGTGTCCTGCACCGGCGTCCACGGCGCCAACCGGCTCGCCTCCAACTCCCTCCTCGAGGGGCTCGTCTTCGCGCACCGGATCGCCGACGACATCACGCGCCGGTTCGCGGCGGGCGACCTGGTGGCCACGACGCCGCAGCCGCGCGACGACGACACGACCCTCGTCCGCGCGCAGCACCGCGGCGAGATCCAGCAGGCGATGACGGAGGGCTCGGGCGTGGTCCGCTCGGCAGCGTCGATGGCCGCCACGGCGGCGGACCTCGCCGAGCTTGCCGTGTCGCCGGAGCCCGAGGTGGGCGGCCCGACCTCCTGGGAGACGACGAACCTCCTGCACCTCGGCCAGCTCCTCACCCTCATGGCGTCCCAGCGCGAGGAGACCCGGGGTGGCCACGTCCGCTCGGACTTCACCGAACGCGACGACGTCCACTGGCTCGGTCACACCCACGCCGTCCGCTGCGCCGACGGCGGGCTGAGCACGACCTTCCACCCGACCGAGCCCCAGGACCTGACATGAGCGACGTGCACTTCCCCGCCGCCGACGCCGCGGCCCTCGTCGCGGCCGCGCTCGACGAGGACCTCGGGCCCGAGCACCTCGACGTGACGACCCTGGCCACGATCCCGGTAGAGCAGGTGCAGGCCGGCGAGGTGGTGGCCCGCGCCGGCGGGGTCGTCGCCGGCCTGGCCGTCATCGACCTGGTCTTCACCCGGGTCGCCGATCTCCTGGACCTCGAGCCCCCCTCGGTCCAGCTCCTCATCGAGGACGGCACGGCGGTCGTGCTCGGCGACGTCGTCGCCCGGGTGACCGGACCGGTCCGGGCCGTCCTCGTCGGCGAGCGGACGATGCTCAACATCGTCTGCCGCCTCAGCGGGATCGCGACCCACACCCGCCGCTGGGCGGACGCCCTCGACGGCACCGGGGCGATGGTCCTCGACACCCGCAAGACCACCCCGGGGATGCGCCACCTCGAGAAGTACGCCGTGCGCGCCGGCGGCGGCACCAACAAGCGCATGGGCCTCTACGACGTCGCGATGATCAAGGACAACCACAAGCTCGCCGCCGGCTCGGTCAGCGCGGCCTACGCCGCCGTCCACACGGCATACCCAGCAGTCGACATCGAGGTCGAGGTCACCACGCTCGCCGAGGCCCACGAGGCGTATGCCGCGGGCTCGCGGTTCATCATGTGCGACAACATGTCGGTGGACCTGCTCACCGAGACGGTGAACGCGTTGCGGGACAAGGCAGAACGCGTCGAGATCGAGGCGACCGGGGGACTGACGCTCGAGGTGGCCCGGGACTACGCCATGACCGGGGTCGACTACCTCAGCGTCGGCGGACTGACCCACTCGTCGCCGATCCTCGACCTCGCGCTCGACCTCGTCGAGCCGGATGCGGGGGAGTGAGATGGCGGCCGTCCTCGTGCGGGCCGTCGTCCCCGACGACCACGACCGGTGGCGCGAGCTGCACCGCGGCTACACCGCCTTCTACGGGGTCGAGCACACGGACGAGCTGACGCAGCGGGTGTGGTCGTGGCTGCAGGACCCCGGCCACGAGCTGGAGGGCCTGGTCGCCGTGGACGCCTCCGGTCGGGTCGTCGGCATCGCGCACGTGCGGCCCTTCGTGCGGCCCCTCGGGGCGACGACCGCGGGCTTCCTCGACGACCTCTTCGTCGACCCGGAGCACCGCGGGACCGGGGTGGCGGACGCGCTCCTCGCCCGGCTGCGGGTGATGGCCGCGGAGCGCGGCTGGAGCACGGTCCGCTGGATCACCTCGGACGACAACTACCGGGCCCGGGCGAAGTACGACCAGGTGGCGGTCCGGACGATGCTCGTGACCTATGACATGGCGCCAGACACCGGTGACATGGCGCCCGACGCCGGTTGACGGCATACCCCGTCCTGACCGGGTTGTCGTGCGTTCGTTGACACGTCACGAAGGACGGGCGTCAGTCGACGACGTGGCGCAGGTAGCGCTCCGGGGCATCGAGGAACCGGCGGTGGTGGTCGACGACCGACAGGTCCTGCCAGCCCGTCTCGTGGAAGCCGTCCTCGTCGAGCTCGAGGATCGTGGCCCCGGGCAGGCTGGCGATGATCGGCGAGTGGGTCGCGACGAGGACCTGCGTGCCGGGCTGGCTCCCCAGCCGGGCGAGCGAGCCCACGAGGGCCAGCTGGGCAGTGAACGACAGGCCCGCCTCCGGCTCGTCCATGACGAAGAGCCCCTCCCCGGCGAAGCGCCCCGTCGCGAGCATCGCGAGGAAGGACTCGCCGTGGCTCAGCCGGTGGAAGTCGGGGTCCCGCGAGCGGGGGCTGTCCCGGCCGGACCCGTCCAGGTAGGTGAACAGGGCGTGCATCGTCTCGGCCCGGATGAAGTAGCCCCACCGGCTCGCGCCCGCACCGCGCTGCAGGCCGAGCGACTCGTGCAGCGGCGACTCGCTCACCCACGTGCTGTTCATCGCCCCGGTGGAGCCGCCCTCGCCGTTCATGCCGAAGGCCATCGCGACGGCCTCGACGATTGTCGACTTCCCCGTCCCGTTCTCGCCCACGAGGACGGTGGCCCGGCCCAGGTGGAGCCCGTCCCGCAGCAGCTGCGCGACGGGCGCCAGGGTCGCGGGCCACACGTCCGGGGCCAGGGTCGCATCGAGGCTGCGCTGGACACGGCGCACCGGCAGCGGCTCGAGCCACGACCCGCCCATGCCGTCGGAGCCTGCTGCCGCCATGGGACGACGCTACCCGGGGGAAACCGGTGCAGGGCGGGGTCCGCCCGCTCGGTAACCTTGGCCCCGTGACCGACGAGCCCCAGACGCCCCCCACGGCGACTGCCGACCCAGCCGACGACCTCCCCGAGCAGATGAGGGTGCGCCGCGCCAAGCGTGAGCGGCTGCTCGCCGCCGGCCACCCGGCATACCCCGTCTGGACGGCCCGCACGCACACCCTCGCGCAGGTCCGGGAGCAGTGGGGCGCCCTGGGGACCGGCGAGGAGTCCCAGGACGTCGTGGGCGTCGCCGGCCGTGTCGTCTTCGTCCGCAACACCGGCAAGCTGTGCTTCGCGACCCTCCAGGAGGGCATCGGCACGCGCCTGCAGGTCATGCTCAGCCTCGCCGAGGTGGGGGAGGGGCCGCTCGCGGAGTGGAAGGCCCTCGTCGACCTCGGCGACCACGTCGTCGTGCAGGGCCGGGTCATCTCCAGCCGGCGCGGCGAGCTGTCGGTCCTGGCGACGTCGTGGCGGATGGCGTCCAAGGCGCTGCGGCCGATGCCGACGCTGCACAAGGAGCTGTCCGAGGAGACTCGCGTGCGGCAGCGCTATGCCGACCTCATCGTGCGGCAGGAGGCACGCGACATGGTGCGCACCCGGGCGGCGATCACCCGGGTGGTCCGCGAGACGCTGGACGCGCAGGGTTACGTCGAGATCGAGACGCCGGTCCTCCAGCTGACCCACGGCGGCGCACTGGCCCGGCCGTTCACGACACACCTGAACGCCTTCGACCAGCCGATGACGCTGCGGATCGCGCTCGAGCTCAACCTCAAGAAGGCGGTCGTCGGTGGGGTCGACCGGGTCTACGAGCTGGGCCGGATCTTTCGCAACGAGGGCGCCGACGCGACGCACAGCCCCGAGTTCACCATGCTCGAGGCCTATCAGGCCTACGGCGACCAGACGACGATCGCGCGGCTCATGCAGGACGTCTACGTCGCCGTCGCCGACCTGCTCGGCTCCCGGCAGGTCGAGACGCCGGCGGGGGTCGTCGACCTCGATGGCGAGTGGCGCTGGCTGCCGGTCTACCAGGGGATCAGCGAGGCGGTCGGCGAGGTCGTCACCCTCGAGACACCGCTGGAGACGCTGCGCGAGTATGCCGTGAAGCACGACGTGCCCCTCGACCCCGCCTGGGGCGCGGAGAAGGTCGCGCTCGCGCTGCTCGGCGAGCTCGTCGAGCCGGGGCTGATCCAGCCGACGTTCCTCTGCGACTACCCCGCGTCGGCCCAGCCCCTGGCCCGCCCGCACCGCAGCGAGGCCGGCCTCATCGAGGCGTGGGACCTCATCATCGGGGGCGTGGAGCGCGGCACCGGCTTCTCCGAGCTCATCGACCCGGTCATCCAGCGGGAGGTGCTCACCGCGCAGTCCCGGCTCGCCGCGGGCGGCGACGACGAGGCCATGCAGATCGACGAGGACTTCCTCCGGGCGCTGGAGTACGGTGCCCCTCCGATGGGCGGCCTCGGTTTCGGGATGGACCGGATGGTCATGCTCTTCAGCGGCGTCAACATCAGGGAAACCATTCTCTTTCCGCTCCTGAAGCCGGAGGCCTGACCATGTGGGACAGCGTCTTTCCCTACCTTGCCGCTCTATTACCGACGGTGGGCGTCGGCGCGTTGTTCTTCTTCATCATCAAGAACATCCTCGAGGGTGACCGGCGTGAACGCCTGGCCCAGTCGAAATGGGATGCCGAGCTTGACGCCAAGAATGCGGCGGCCCGCGCCGAAGGGAAATCGGAGGGCCCAAAAGATTGATAGGATCTCTTTGATGGAATGACGGGGCAGACCTCATTCATCGAGAGAGAGGAATATTCATGGCACAACGCGTCCAGATCGTCCTCGAGGACGATGTCGACGGGGGCGCCGCCTCCGAGACCGTCACCTTCGGGCTCGACGGGGTGACCTACGAGATCGACCTCAACGACGACAACGCCGGCAAGCTCCGGGACAGCCTCGCCGCCTGGGTCGGCCACGCCCGCCGCAGTGGTGGACGGCGCGCCTCGGGCCGCCGCGCCGGCACAGAGCCGACCACGCGCCGCGCCGACCTCGGTGAGATGCGCGAGTGGGCCCGCAAGCACGGCCACCAGGTCAGCGACCGCGGCCGGGTCTCGTCCGTCGTCCAGGAGGCCTACGACCAGGCCCACAGCTGAGGGCTGCACCACCTGAGCGTCCACAAGTCCTCACGTGAGGATCTGTGGACGCCTTGTCGGACCTGAGCCGTCCACACCTCCTCACGTGAGGAGGTGTGGACGGCTGGACGACATTCCTGGCAGTCAGGGCAACAGGGCGCCGGCGAGGTCGCCCCGCTCATCCAACCGGGCCAAGACCTCGTCGAGAAGCAATTGACCCAAAGGACCCTCAGCTGCGGCCCCTCGCTCCACTTCGTCCCAGGTGCGCGGGGCCGCGACATAGGGAGCAACCTTTCCCCGCAACGAATACGGGCTAATGGTCGTCTTTGCGGCGGTGTTCTGGCTCCAGTCCAACAGGACCTTTCCGGGGCGCAGCGACTTCGTCATCTTCCACACGACGAGATCAGGGTGGGTCTTTGTCATCTCCTGGGCCAGTTGTTGGGCCAGCGCGCGGATGTCGTCGGCCGAGTGCGTGCCCGGCAGCGCGGCATACACCTGCATGCCCTTGCTCCCGCTCGTGACCGGCACGGTCGCCGTCAGCCCCATCGCCTCGAGGTGCGGCCGGACCCAGAGCGCGACCTGCGCGCACTCGCGCAGGCCGGCGCCCGAGCCGGGGTCGAGGTCGATGACCAGCCGGTCGGGGTCGCGCGGCTGACCGCTGTCGTCGACCTGCCACTGGGGGACGTGCAGCTCGAGCGAGGCGAGGTTGACGAGGTAGGTGAGGTCGGCGAGGTCGAGGACGAGCGGATAGACGACCCGGTCCCGTTCGGGATGGTCCTCGGGGTTGCGTCCGTGCGACGAGATGGTCACCGACGGCAGCCACGCCGGCACGCCGGAGGGCAGGTTCTTCTCGAAGAAGCTCGCCCCCTCCACGCCGTGCGGCCACCGGATCCGGGTCACCGGCCGGCGAGCGAGGTGGGCCAGCAGCGTCGGTGCCACGCGGGCGTAGTAGTTGAGCACCTCGCCCTTGGTCGTCTCGGTGGCGGGATACATCACCTTGTCGAGGTTGCTGACCGCCAGCCGCCGGCCGGCGACCTCGACGCTGACCCGCTGCTGCTCAGCCACCACTGCTCCAGCCGGGGACGACCTCGGCGTCGAGGTCACCCGGGTTGAGGTCCGGTCGCAGGCCCCGGTATGCCGGCTGGCGCAGCCGGTGCTGAGACGTCAGTCCCAGCGACTGGACCTCGCACACGAGGACGGGATGCACCCACGTGGCGCCCGCGCAGTCCTCGCGGGGGACCTGCGTGACGAAGGGCGACCCCGCCGCGGCAAGGGGCGCGAGATCCGTGGCCAGCAGTCCCCCCGCCTTGCCCGCGAGGCCGCTGCCGACCCGGCCGAGGTAGTGCAGCCCTCCCGGCGCCGGGACGCCGACGAGGACCGCGCCGAGGCGGGCCGTGTCGGTCTCCGGCCGCCAGCCGCCGATGACGACCGACATCGAGGTGCGGTGAGCCGACTTGAGCCAGTCCCCGCTGCGGGCGCCCGGGACGTAGCGGGAGGAGAGCCGCTTGCTGACGATCCCCTCGAGGCCCTGGTCGCGGGTCGCGACGTGAAGGAGCGGGCCGTCGGTGAAGGTCGGGGGCACCTGCCAGTGCGGGCCGGCGAGCTCGAGGCGCTCCAGGGTCGCGCGGCGGTCCGACAACGGGCGGTCCGTGAGGTCGACGCCGTAGAGGCGCAGCAGGTCGAAGACCATGTAGGTCACCGGGTTCCGGGCGGCGAGGATCGCCGCCCTGCGGGGGCTCGTGACGTGGAAGCGCTCGGCGAGCGCCTCGAAGGACGGGACGCCGTCCTTGAGGGCGACGACCTCCCCGTCGAGGAGCAGCTCCTCGAAGGTCTCGACGAGACCCGCGAGCTCCGGGAAGGCGACGGTGACGTCGCGCTCGCTGCGGCTGGACAGCCGGAGACCACCGGCCCGGACGTCGGCGAGGATCCGCATGCCGTCCCACTTGACCTCGTGCACCCAGCCCTCACCACCGGGGACCAGCCCTGTGGGCGACGCGAGCATGGGACGCATGGAGCCCATCCTGTCCCACCGGAGCACCACCCGCCGGATGGTGGCGGTGTCCGGCGGCAGATCACGCCGCCCGAAACATTCACTCGGGCAGAGTGTCCTGTCACGGCCGACCCGTTCGTGGAGGAGGTGAGAAGGGAAACCTTCCGCGACATCCGAACCGCTCACGCACCACGACCCGGCACCACCCATCCAGCACCAGGAGCACCCCATGACCCAGTACCTGCTTTCCGTCCACGGCGCCGACACCGACCCCGTCCCCGACAACGTCGACGAGATGTATGCGGCCGTCGACACCTTCAACACCGCCCTCAAGGCCTGCGGCGCCTGGGTCTTCGCGGGCGGACTCCACCCGGCCTCGACCGCGACGGTGGTCGACGCAACCGGATCCGGCGACCCGGTGACGACCGACGGCCCCTACCTCGAGTCGAAGGAGCACCTCGGGGGCTTCTGGATCGTCGACGTCCCCGACCTCGACGCCGCCCTTGAGCTGGCCCGGAAGGGGTCCGCGGCCTGCGCCGGCCCGGTCGAGGTCCGCCCTTTTCAGACCGAGCCGGACGCCTGATCGAGTCGTGTCGACGTCCGGTCACCCCGACCTCGAGCGGGTCTTCCGTGCGGAGCACGGTCGGGTCGTCGCCGCCTTGGTCCGCCGCTTCGGCGACATCGACGTCGCCGAGGAGGCGGCCCAGGAGGCCTACCTCATCGCCCTGCAACGATGGCCCGGGTCCGGCCTGCCCCCGAACCCCGGGGCCTGGCTGACGACAACGGCCCGCAACAAGGCGATCGACCGGCTCCGACGCGAGTCGACCCGCGACTCCAGACACGCCCAGGCCGCCATGCTCACCGACACCGAGGACTTCGGGTTCGCCGCTCCCGTCACCTCCGTCCCGGACGACCGGCTTCGGCTGATGTTCACCTGCTGCCACCCGGCGCTGGCGACGAGCGCCCAGGTGGCGCTGACCCTGCGGCTGCTCGGCGGTCTCACGGTGGCCGAGATCGCCAGCGCCTTCCTCGTCGACGAGGCGGCGATGGCCAAGCGCCTGACCCGCTCGAAGCAGAAGATCAGGGTGGCCAGGATCCCGTACCGCGTGCCGAGTGACGCCCAGCTGCCCGATCGGGTCCGCGGGGTGCTCGCCACGCTCTTCCTCGTCTTCAACGAGGGCTACCTCTCATCGGGCCCGGAGACCGCCATCCGGATCGACCTGTGCGCGGAGGCGATCCGGCTCACCCGGGTCCTGGTCGCGATGATGCCGGACGAGCCGGAGGCCCAGGGCCTGCTGGCGCTGATGCTCCTCACCGACGCCCGCCGGCCCACCCGGGTCGCTGACGGCGCCCTCGTCCTGCTCGCCGACCAGGACCGCAGCCGGTGGGACCACGACCTCGTCGCCGAGGGCCACACGATCGTGCGGGCGTGCCTGCGCCGGGGCCGCCCCGGCCGTTACCAGCTCCTCGCGGCGATCAACGCGGTCCACACCGACGCGGCCACCGCCGAGGAGACGGACTGGCGCCAGGTCGTCGCGCTCTACGACCAGCTGTATGCCGTGGACCGCACCTCCGTCGTCGCGCTCAACCGTGCCGTGGCGCTCGCCGAGGTCGACGGGCCCGAGACGGCCCTGGCGATCCTCGACACGCTCGACCTCGACGGCTACCACGCCTTCCACGCCACCCGAGCCGACCTCCTGCGCCGGGCCGGCCGCACAGCGGGGGCGGTCACGGCATACGAGCGCGCGCTGGAGCTGGCGACCAACCCGGGCGAGCGCGCCTTCCTGCTCGGCCGTCTCGGCGCACTCCGCACGTGACACCGCGCGCGACGCCGCGTGTGCGTCCGGCAACGTGGTCGTCATGGCGACCCACCTGCCGGACGCAGCGCGGGTGTTGTGGGGGCCGAACCGGGTAGGGGATGCTGGAGACCAACCATGACTGCTGGGACAAGGGAGCACGGATGCCTCGCGCGATGTGGAAGGGGGCGGTGTCGTTCGGCCTCGTCAACGTGCCGGTGAAGCTCTACTCGGCGACGGAGGACCACGACATCTCGTTCCGGCAGGTGCACCGTGAGGACGGCGGGCAGATCAGGTACAAACGGGTCTGCTCGATCGACGGCGAGGAGGTCTCCTACGACGACATCGCCAAGGGCTACCAGACCGATGACGGCCAGATGGTCGTCATCACCGACGAGGACCTCAAGACCCTGCCGAGCCAGGCCAGCAAGGAGATCGCGGTCGAGAAGTTCGTGCCCGCCGAGCAGATCGACCCGATGCTCCTCGACAAGCCGTACTACCTCGAGCCCGAGAAGGGCGCCGCCAAGGCCTACGCGCTGTTGCGGGACGCCCTCGAGGCCGCCGACCGGATGGCGCTGGTCACCGTCTCGATCCGATCCCGGATGAACATGGCGGTGCTGCGCGTGCGCGACGGGATCATCGTCCTGCAGACCATGCTCTGGCCCGACGAGATCCGCGCCGCCGACTTCGCCGACCTCGGCGACGTCGGCAGCGCGACCGAGCGCGAGCTGTCGATGGCGACGATGCTCATCGAGTCGCTCGCGGGGGACTACGACCCGTCGGAGTTCGAGGACGACTACGCCCAGGCCGTCGAGGCGATGGTCACGGCCAAGCTCGAGGGCGGCGAGGTCAAGGCCGCCCCCGCGGCGAAGGACGGCTCCGGTGAGGTCGTCGACCTCCTCGAGGCCCTCCAGCGCTCGGTGGACAAGGCCAAGGCCGCGCGCGGGGAGCCCGTCTCGACGCCGTCCCACGCCGCGGCGAAGAAGACCCCGGCGAAGAAGAGCGCCGCCAAGAAGAAGGCCAGCTGAGTGCCCGAAGGCCACACCCTCCACCGACTCGCGCAGGCCCTCGACGGCGCCTTTGCCGGCACCACCCCAGACCTCTCCTCGCCCCAGGGCCGGTTCAGCGAGGGCGCGGCGCTGCTGGACGGCCGCGCCGTCGTCGAGGCCTCCGCGTGGGGCAAGCACCTCTTCGTCGAGTTCACCGGCGAGCAGTGGCTGGGCGTCCATCTCGGCCTCATCGGCAAGTTCTCCGTCGAGCGCTACGACCGGTATGCCGGGGTGCCACCCGTGCGCGGCCAGGTGCGGCTGCGGCTGCTCACCTCGGAACACGTGGCGGACCTGCGCGGCGCCATCATCTGCGCGGCGCTGTTGCCCGCGGAGGTCGACGCGGTGGTGGCCCGGCTCGGGCCGGATCCGTTGCGGGCAGAACAGGATCCGGACCGGGCGTGGACGCGGCTCTCGCGGTCGGGACGCTCGGTCGCCGAGCTGCTGATGGACCAGTCGATCCTCGCCGGGGTGGGCAACGTCTACCGGTGCGAGGTGCTCTTCCGGCACCGGGTGGACCCCTTCCGACCCGGCAAGGAGATCCGCAAGAAGACGTGGGAGCTGATCTGGGGCGACCTCGTGCGACTCATGCCGCTCGGCGTCGCCTTCAACCAGATCATCACCATGGAGGACCAGGTGGAGCAGGCCACGGCACGGGTCGCCGAGGGCAGGGTGCCGGTGATGACCTCGGTGCACACCGACTCGGCGAGGCGGGCGGAGCCCGGCCCCGCCGGGGTCGTCGCGGCGCCGGGGGGGAGCGGACGCCTGCGGCGGCGCTACTACGTCTACCGACGTCAGGGCGAGCCGTGCCTGGTCTGCGGCTCCAGGGTCCGCACCCGGGTCGTCGCCGGGCGCAACCTCTTCTGGTGTGGCCGCTGCCAGCGCCGCCGCTGAGGAAGGCCAGGGTCCTGACCTCCGCTTCCCCGGTGGCCGTCCCCGTTGGTCTACGTGCTGGTGTCGAGCGCGATGCCCACCGCCGCGCACCGGGAGATGCCGAGGTCCTCGGCGACCTGGTTCCCGCGGGCGTTCGGGTCGGCGTAGGCCTGCAGCTCGACCAGCGCCTGGACCTGGTCCATCCGGTCGCCCGCGGCGCCCGCCCGGATGAGGGCGTCAGCGGCCTGGTCCCAGTCCCGGGTCATCAGCTGGAGGCGTGGCTGGACCTCCGCCGGTGCATCGATCTGCCGCAGGGCCTGGTCCATGATCTGGAAGACCTGCCCCTCGTATGCCGCGGTGCTCCACCACGCTGCGCCGGCCGGGTCCTGCTGGTGCGTGTCCAGCAGGTCCTGGGCGGTCTGACACCGCGCCGTCGCGTCTGTCCTCCAGCTGGTCGTCGTGGGCACGACGGGGCCTGGACCGGGACCGGCGCTGGGGTGCCCCCCGATCAACCCCGCCGACACCCCAGCGGCGACAAGACCGATCAGGGCGGTCACCAGCCCGACCGGATGTGCAGTCCTGCTCCGAGGCGCGGTGTCATCCATGGGTCCTCCGGTCACTACCGAGCGCGCGGCACCTGTACGCCGGGTTACCTGTAACGGAGTGAGCGAGTCGCGCGGTGATACGAGCCGGCCCGGCGATATCCCCCGACCCGCCAACACTTCCGCCGTGGGCGAACATGAGCGGGGGCCGCTCAATGGGGGGAACAGCACGGCATACGGGGGCGTTGCTCAGGTCGCAGGCCTTCGCCGGGTGTCGCAGATTGGGACCGGGCGGGCGCCGTCAGGCATGACAGATACCATGGGGTGTCTCGACAGGTAGGGAGCTATGGCGATGTTCGAACGGTTCACAGATCGGGCCCGACGAGTTGTGGTGCTGGCGCAGGAAGAAGCGCGCATGCTCAACCACAACTACATCGGCACCGAGCACATCCTGCTAGGGCTCATCCACGAGGGTGAGGGTCTCGCCGCGAAGGCGCTCGAGAACCTCGACATCTCCCTCGCAGCCGTCCGCGAGCAGGTGCAGGAGATCATCGGGCAGGGCCAGCAGGCCCCGACCGGTCACATCCCCTTCACCCCGCGGGCCAAGAAGGTCCTCGAGTACTCCCTGCGTGAGGGACTCCAGCTCGGGCACACGTACATCGGCACCGAGCACATCCTGCTCGGCCTCATCCGTGAGGGTGAGGGCGTCGCGGCACAGGTCCTCGTCAAGCTCGGCGCCGACCTCAACAAGGTCCGCCAGCAGGTCATCCAGCTCCTCGCGGGCTACCAGGGTGGCCAGGGCGAGAAGGCCGGCGCTGGTGTCGGGCAGGGCCAGCAGGCCGAGGGCACGCCCGCGGGCTCGCTCGTCCTCGACCAGTTCGGCCGCAACCTGACCCAGGCTGCCCGGGAGGGCAAGCTCGACCCGGTCATCGGGCGCGAGAAGGAGATCGAGCGCGTCATGCAGGTCCTGTCGCGCCGGACCAAGAACAACCCGGTGCTCATCGGGGAGCCCGGCGTCGGCAAGACCGCCGTCGTCGAGGGCCTCGCCCAGGACATCGTGCGCGGTCAGGTCCCCGAGACGCTCAAGGACAAGCAGCTCTACACGCTCGACCTCGGCGCGCTCGTGGCCGGCAGCCGCTACCGCGGTGACTTCGAGGAGCGCCTCAAGAAGGTCCTCAAGGAGATCCGCACCCGAGGGGACATCATCATCTTCATCGACGAGATCCACACCCTCGTCGGGGCCGGTGCGGCAGAGGGCGCCATCGACGCCGCGAGCATCCTCAAGCCGATGCTCGCCCGGGGCGAGCTCCAGACGATCGGGGCGACCACCCTCGACGAGTACCGCAAGCACATCGAGAAGGACTCGGCCCTCGAGCGCCGGTTCCAGCCGATCCAGGTGGCCGAGCCGTCGCTGGCGCACACCATCGAGATCCTCAAGGGCCTGCGCGACCGCTACGAGGCCCACCACCGGGTCTCCATCACCGACGGCGCGCTCATCAGCGCCGCCAACCTCGCGGACCGCTACATCAACGACCGCTTCCTGCCCGACAAGGCGATCGACCTCATCGACGAGGCGGGCGCCCGGCTGCGCATCCGCCGGATGACCGCCCCGCCGGACCTTCGTGAGTTCGACGAGAAGATCGCGAACGTGCGTCGCCAGAAGGAGGCCGCGATTGACGGCCAGGACTTCGAGAAGGCTGCGAGCCTGCGTGATGACGAGAAGACCCTCGTGGGCCAGCGCAGCGACCGCGAGGCCCAGTGGAAGTCCGGCGACATGGACGTCGTGGCCGAGGTGGACGAGGAGCTGATTGCCGAGGTCCTCGCCGCGTCGACCGGCATCCCGGTCTTCAAGCTGACCGAGGAGGAGTCCAGCCGCCTGCTCAACATGGAGGCCGAGCTCCACAAGCGCATCGTCGGCATGGAGGAGGCCATCAAGGCGCTCTCCCAAGCGATCCGCCGGACCCGGGCCGGTCTGAAGGACCCGCGACGTCCGGGCGGCTCGTTCATCTTCGCCGGCCCCACGGGTGTCGGCAAGACCGAGCTGGCCAAGACGCTCGCCGAGTTCCTCTTCGGCGACGAGGACAGCCTGATCCAACTCGACATGTCGGAGTACTCCGAGAAGCACACCGTCTCGCGGCTCTTCGGCTCACCTCCTGGCTACGTCGGCTACGAGGAGGGCGGCCAGCTGACCGAGAAGGTCCGCCGCAAGCCGTTCTCCGTCGTGCTCTTCGATGAGGTCGAGAAGGCCCATCCCGACATCTTCAACACCCTGTTGCAGGTGCTCGAGGACGGCCGGCTCACCGACTCGCAGGGTCGGATGGTCGACTTCAAGAACACGGTCATCATCATGACGACCAACCTCGGCACCCGGGACATCAGCAAGGGCGCCCTCGGGTTCTCAGCCGGGCCGGAGACCAAGTCCGAGTACGAGCGGATGAAGAACAAGGTCCAGGACGAGCTCAAGCAGCACTTCCGGCCGGAGTTCCTCAACCGCGTGGACGACATCATCGTCTTCCCGCAGCTGAGCCAGGCGGAGATCGTCCAGATCGTCGACCTGGAGATCGCCAAGCTCGACTCGCGGCTCAAGGACAAGGACATGGGTCTCGAGCTGACGACCATGGCCAAGGCCCTGTTGGCCAAGCGCGGCTACGACCCCGTGCTCGGTGCGCGCCCGCTGCG
>NZ_JBKJPP010000054.1:0-6509 GCF_046595215.1 Lapillicoccus sp.
ACGAGGACATCCAACCGCAGGGCTGGCCCCAGTTGCGCGTCTATGTCAGCTCCGATGGGTGGCATCTGGTGATCGCGATCTGTCGGGACCTGCTCAACCCGCATGCTGTGCACGCGCTCGCCGAGGCCGGCGTCAACCTGGTGTTGGTTCCGGCGATGAGCGAGACGCTGATCGCCTTCGGTGGGCCGGTGGCGCACTTGGTCGGCTCGGCGCAGGCGTTCGTGGCGGTGGCCAACAACCCCGCGGACTTCGCCGGCGTCCGCGAGCTGGGGGTCCGGCGCCCGGCCCGAGCCCTGTTGGGCCACCCTGGCTTCGGGCAACAGACCAAACTGGTGCAACCGGTCGGCGGCGAGCCTGGGGTGGCCCTGCTGCGGATCCGGACCGGTCAGCTGACCTGGTTACCGGAGGTGGCTCCGGTGCCGCAACCCCACAGCCAGCCGGTTATACCTCCGCCGTGGGCGGCGCAGCTGGCCCGCCAGACGGCCACACCGCTACCTCGGCAGGGGCGCCAGCCGCCCCGGATCACCTTACGGCCCGCGGCCGTGCCGATGGTGTTGACCGACACCCCGGCCGGGCCTGCGGCGCTGCTCACCGAACGGGCATCGGACCTGACCCTCTACCCGGGCAGCTGGTCTTCCCGGGCGGCGCGACCGAGGCCGGTGATGACGGCCCGGTCACCACCTCTCTTCGCGAGGCCTGCGAGGAGGTCGGCCTGGATCCGGCGAGCGTGAGCATTCTCGGTGTCCTACCGGCCGTGGCGCTGCCCGACAGCGGCTACCTGCTCACCCCGGTCCTGGCCTGGTCGCCGCGACCGACATTCACGACCTCACCCAACCTCGCCGAGGTCACCTCCCTGGCGACGGTCCCCCTACGACAGCTGGCGCAGCCAGAATCTGGGTGGCCGGGGGTCCTTGGGGATGACGCCGCGCCGGAGGGAGCACCCGTATCGACGTTGCGCGGTGACCTCGGAGCGGTCACCCGTCTGCTGATCGATCTGGTGACCGGCATGCTCACCCGCACCGATCTCGATGAGCAGGGTTGCACCCACACCCGCGTCGCCACAAGGAGACGCACGTCGACCCGAGAGGACCAATCATGGACAGAAGCAGTGTGAGGAGAGTGGGGCGACGCAGGTGGGCCGGCGCTCTGGCCGGGATCCTGTTGGCGATGGCCGGCGTCATGTCAGCATCACCAGCCTGGGCGGACGGAGGCGGGGAGACGACGGAGGGCTACCAGCTCGTGCAGCAGGCCCTTGGCCACCTGGCCCATGACACCAGCGACTACGGGATCTCCTTGGCGATGGAAAAGATCGGCGATGCCTTGGCCACCACAGACCAGCAAGGCGTTGACGTCGACGGGGTGAAGCAAGCTCAGGCCGCCCTGGAGGCCGGCCAGGTCGACGAAGGCCGAGCCCTGCTGCAGAAGTCCATCACCGAGGCGGTGGGGACCCTGAAGCCGGCGACGGGTGAGGAGACCGGCACGACGCTGGTGCTGAGCCCGCTCCCGGGGCGGGCCAGCCTGACCGGGCGCGACTGGGGCTTCCTGGTGGCGTCCGCGCTGCTCCTGCTCCTCGGCGCGGTGCTGGCCACGCGGTACCGCCCACACGACAACGTCCGGGCGCTGAGACGTCGTCTCGGTCCTCCCAGCCCCCGCCCCGGCCAGCATCGACCCGCCACGACGAAGGAGCAATGATGACGACGATCCCCAGGCAAGCCGCCCCCCCGACGGGGGGCCCGCGCAGCCGAGTCCACAAGGTCCTCGACGTCATCGACGAACGACTGGGGATCGGAGCCTTGGAGTACCCCGTGCCAGAGCACGCCAACAACCTCGCGTGGAGCCTGGGCGGCATCACGGCCGGCGCACTCGGCATACTCATCGTCACCGGCGTCGTCCTCGTCCAGTTCTACAGCCCGGTGCCGGAATCGGCCAACGAGTCGGTCCGCAACATCGTCACCGGAGTATGGGGCGGCAGTTTCGTGCGCGGGCTGCACTTCTGGGCCTCCCAGGCGATGTACGTGACCGCACTGCTGCACCTCGTCCGGGTGATCTTGACCGGCTCATACAAAAAGCCACGCGAAGGCAACTGGCTCATCGGCGTTGGGCTGTTCGGCCTGGTGACCTTGGCAGTGTTCACCGGAACGGTGCTCAAGTGGGACCAGGAGGGCTTCGAGGCGCTGGGTCACAACCTCGAGATCGGCAAGCTGATGGGCGGGGTGGGGCTGTGGTTCTCCCCGCAGTTCGCTGACCGTGTGCCGATCCTCGTCAGGCTGTACGGCGCCCACGTGGTCATCGTGCCCGGCCTGATCATCGTCCTCGTCACCCTGCATGGGCTGTTGGTGAAGCGGCACAAGATCTCTCCGCATCCCCAACTGCCAACCGACGCCTCCGGGGTGCAGGCCCCGACCGAGGAGCCCACCGAGCCGTTCACCCATCACCTGCGCAGGATCGCCACCTTCACCCTGGGGCTGTTCGGTCTGTTGGGGATCCTGGCGGTGCTGTGGCCTCCGGAGGTTGGTCCTTCGCCCGTGGCCGGCATCGAGGTCACCAAGCCCCCTTGGAACTTCTGGTGGCTGTTCACCCTGGAGGACTGGTGGGGCCTGTCCGCGATCCTCTACGGCGAGCTGGCCTTCTTCGCCCTGCTGGCCATCCTGCCCTTCGTCGACCGCAACCCCAACCGTCTCTGGCGTCGGCGCCCGGTCGTGATGAGCGTCGTGCTCGTCGTGATCCTTGTCCTGGCAGCCCTGACCGCGCTCTTGGGTGTCACCCCGGCCAAGCAACACCTGGGGATGTGACCATGACCCACCATGCCAGCCAGCGGCGGCTCGCCCCCCCCGCCTCGCACCGGGCCCGCCGCTCGTTCTGGCTCCTCGTCACGGTCGCCGTGCTCGCCGCCGGCGTCCTCACCAGCGCGCTGAGCGCCGCTCCCGGCCCGGTCACCGGCCTGCGCGTGGCGGCCAGCGGTGTGGTCCTGGTTGTCTCGCTCATCCTCGCGACACGCGTCATGCTCGCCCTTGACCGGGCCAGAAAGCGATCAGCTCAAGCCGTAACCGGCCACCGCGACCTCGACGTGCCCTGATGTGGTGGTGCACCAACGAGCCGGGCCGCGAGCGTGGGCCGACCTTGACGAAATCTTCATGGTCTCACTGTCGAAGCAACATCATTGTCACCCTAGGATTGATATACCCCAAGGGGGTAACTGACCCGGTGTTGAGCGTGGCCGTTTCCGGTTGGCGCGGGCGCCTGTGGCAGCAGAAGAGCGCGCCGAGAGGTTTCACCATGGTGACATCCATGTACGTCGTTGAGGGGCTGACCCGCGGCTCCTGCCTGGCCCGAGTGCTGGAGAAGGTCCGTTCGCTCGAGGGGGTGACGGACGTGACCGGGGACCTGGTCAGGGGCGGTCAATCGCCACTGGTCGTGACGAGCACGGCCAAGTTGGCGGTCGAGGCGGTGCGTGCGTCCGTCGAGAGCGCCGGCTTCGACCTCGTCGTTGCCGGGGGACGAGACGTGCGCCCACGCAGGGATTGCCTCTGCATCCCGGGCGACGCCACCCAACCAGATGGTGAACAGATGATGTCTTCGATCGGAGGTGCGAGCTCATGAGTCCCACTCAGGTCGCGATCCTTGTCGCTGCCCTGGTCCTGACGGGCCTGCTGGCGTGGTATTTCTTCGGGCCGAAGAAGTCGCGTCTGGCCGAGCTGGCGGACGGCGTGCAGATCGTCAGGGTCACGGTCAAGGGTGGCTACAGCCCAGATGTCATCCAGGTCGCCACGGGTGTGCCGGTGCGACTGCTGTTCGACCGTCAGGAATCCGGTGACTGCTCCTCGAGGGTGGTTTTCCCGGACTTCAAGGTGAACCAGATACTGCCCGCGTTCGAGACCACGAGCGTCGAGTTCCTTCCCGAGGTGTCTGGCGAGTACGAGTTCGCCTGTGGGATGAACATGCTCCACGGCAAGCTTCACGTGGTGGGTGACGCGTCGTCAGCCGGCCGACCCGAGACGCGCTCCGTGCTCGCTCTGGCCACCGTGAATGATGGCACCCAGTCGGTCGACCTCATGGTCAGGGGTGGTTACAGCCCGGACGTCGTGCGGGTGTTGCCCGGCATACCGGTGCGACTGCGCCTGGACCGGCAGGAGGACTCCTCCTGCTCCGAGCGCCTGCTCGTCCCGGACCTCGGTCTCGACGTGGCGCTGACCCCGTTCGGGCGGACCACCGTCGAGCTGCCGGCCATGGTCGAGGGCTCGCACCAGTTCACCTGCGGGATGGGCATGCTCCACGGCAGCATCCTCGTCGGTGAGTCATCGGCCGCGCCGCACCCGCCAGCCGGTCACGAAGTGAAGGGAGCGCCGCTGACCCAGGTGGCTCCAGTGGCGGGTCCCGCTCGGGGTAGCGGTGACCCGATGGGTGCTGGCGCTGCCGTCGAGACCGCAGACGCGGAGGAGCGCGAGCGCAACGCCGAGATCGCGGACCTCACGCGTCGGGTGATCTTCGGTGCTGTGCTCACGGCGCCGGTGCTCTTCGCGGTGATGTTCGTCGAGTTCTTCGGCGTGACCTGGATGCCCGAGCTGCTGATGAATCGCTGGTTCCAGCTCGCGCTGATCACCCCGGTGATGGGCTATACCGGCTGGCCGATCCACCGCACCGGGTGGCTCGCCTTGTCGCATCGCACCGCCGACATGAACTCCCTGATCACGCTGGGCACCATCGCGGCATACGGCTACAGCCTGGTGGTGACCTTCTTCCCGAGTGTGCTGCCCGCCAACGTGCAGGAGGTCTACTACGAGGCGGTGGGGGTGATCCTCACCTTGATCCTGCTGGGGCGGCTGCTGGAGACCAAGGCCAAGGCCGGCACCGGGGAGGCGATCCGCACACTGATCGGTCTGCAGCCCCGCACCGCCCGCGTCATCCGCGACAACGTGGAGTCCGAGGTGGCGATCGAGGACGTGGCCGTCGATGATGTCGTCGTCGTTCGTCCGGGTGAGAAGCTGCCCGTGGACGGGCAGGTCGTCCAGGGCCGCTCCCTGGTGGACGAGTCGATGGTCACCGGCGAGCCGATCCCGGTGACCAAGACCCCCGGGGAGACGGTCATCGGGGCCACCATCAACCAGACCGGGTCTTTCCGCTACGTGGCGACGAAGGTCGGCGCGGACACCATGCTCGCGCAGATCATCAAGCTGGTCCGCCAGGCGCAGGGGTCCAAGGCGCCGATCCAGCGGCTGGCGGACAACGTCTCCAGCTACTTCGTCCCGGCCGTGATCGGCGTCGCGATCTGGACCTTCGTCATCTGGGCGCTGGTCGGACCCCCGCCGGCGTTCATCTTCGCGCTCGTCGCGGCCGTCTCGGTGTTGATCATCGCCTGCCCCTGCGCCCTGGGCCTGGCCACCCCGTTGTCGATCACCGTCGGCACGGGCAAGGGTGCCACCTCAGGGATCCTCATCCGCTCCGCGGAGGCCCTCGAGACGGCGCACAAGCTGGACACCGTGATCCTGGACAAGACCGGCACGATCACCAAGGGTTCCCCCGCCCTGACCGACGTCCTGCCCGCGCCCGGTTTCACCGCCGACGAGGTCCTGGCGCTGGTCGCGGCCGTCGAGATCTCCTCCGAGCACCCCCTGGCCACCGCCATCGTCGCTGGCGCCCGGGAGCGCGACCTGTCCCTGGCGCAGGCGACCGCGTTCGACTCGATCACCGGGCAGGGCGTGCGTGCGCTCGTGCGTGGACGGGAGGTCCTCGTGGGCAACCGGCGCCTGCTGGTCGGGGCCGGTATCGACCCGGCGTCGCTTGAGGCGGACTCCGGGCGCCTGGCGGTCGACGGCAAGAGCCCCATGCTGGTGGCCGTCGACGGGCGCGCTGCGGCGGTCGTCGGTGTGGCCGACACCATCAAGGAGGGCTCGGCCGCTGCCGTGGCCGCGTTGCAGGCCCGCGGCATCGACGTGGTGATGATGACCGGCGACAACCGGGTCACCGCGGCGGCCATCGCCCGGCAGGTCGGCATCCGGCGGGTCCTCGCCGAGGTCATGCCCGAGCACAAGGCCGCCGAGGTCCGCAGGCTGCAGGGCGAGGGTCGGGTCGTGGGCATGGTCGGCGACGGGATCAACGACGCCCCCGCCCTGGCCCAGGCCGACGTCGGCTCAGCCATCGGCACCGGCACGGACGTGGCCATCGAGTCCTCGGACATCACCTTGATCTCCGGGGCCCTGTCCGGGTTGGTCACCGCGATCGACCTGTCCCGGGCCACCATGCGCAACATCCGCCAAAACCTGGTGTTCGCGTTCTTGTACAACGGGATCGGCATCCCCATCGCCGCCGGCGCGCTCTACCCGGCCTTCGGCTGGCGGTTGAGCCCGGTGATCGCCGCGGGCGCGATGGCGGCATCCTCGCTGTCCGTGGTGGCCAACGCCAACCGACTACGCGGCTTCACACCCTCCGCCATCCCCGACAACGTCCGCGTGCCAGCCACCGACCCGGTGGTGGAGATCGGACGCGACCAGGAGAAGGAGCACGACATGTCA
>NZ_JBKJPP010000060.1:0-4681 GCF_046595215.1 Lapillicoccus sp.
TGGCGTCCACAGGGATGCGCCAGGGCGAGGTGTTCGGGCTGACGGTCGACCGGATCGACTTCCTCCGCCGGACGGTGCGAGTCGACCGACAGCTCGTCGGCATCAGCGGCCACGCCCCGGCGTTGGCCCCGCCAAAGACCGACGCGAGCTATCGCACGATCCCGCTCCCCCAGGTCGCCGTCGACGCCCTCGCGACTCACCTCGCCGCCTTCCCCGTGGGGGACGAGGGGCTGGTCTTCACCGGCTCCGAGGGGCAGATGCTGCGCCGGTCCGCCTTCGGCAACGTCTGGCGTCAGGCGACCGACAGCCTCCTGATCCGGCACGGCGGGGTAAACCCGCAGGTCAGGGGCCTTGGGGTGGATGAGTCGGTCGATACGCCGGGGAGTGTTCTGGCATCACCACGACCTGCGACGACTCACCACAAAGGGCGTCTGACCTGGGACTTTACCGTTGAGCGATGTTGCCTGTGAATGACAGTTTGCGGGCGTTCTGCGGACTTCCTGCGGACTCGTTGCGGACTAGCGGCTTGACGCCCTTGCGCGATGCCGAAGAAGCAGGTCACGACCGTGCCGGGCTTCCCCGCTGGGCTGATCCCTGTTCCACCTCCTGAGGACTGTCAGCTGCTCTGGGGGCAGGGGCTGGCCTCCTCGAGTAGCTATCGCGATCTCACATCCAGGTTGGCGATCCGATCATCGTCGTTCCTCTGAGCAGCGGAGGGTGTCACGTCGCTGTCTACGGTGGTGGCCAACCCACGCCCCGTGGAGGGTCCTTCAGTTCAGCGCAATCTCGCTTCTCCGGTGTCCGGTCATCCCTGCCACGGCGTGGTCGGCGTGATGACAGGACACCCTGTGGTCCGCACCCCTCAAGGCCAGGTGCGGCTCCTGCATGGAGCAGACCTCGGACGCGAGGGGGCATCGGGTGTGGAAGCGGCACCCGCTGGGGGGTCGGTCGGGGAGGGTGGTTCCCCGGCGAGCACGATTGGCAGCGGCCACGAGAAACTGCCCGGAGGCGGCCACATAACTGCCCGGTAGCGGCCACGAGAAGTGCCCGCTGACGGTCACGGGATCTGCCCGACACGAGTTCGTTGGCCTCACCGCATACAGCGGTTGAGGCCCCTCCTGGGGTGCGGTGGCGGTGCTGATGCGCCTGCCGCCCCCCAGGAGGGACACCATGAAGTCTGCCGAGGAGATCATGAACATGTTGGAAGCCTTCGACCTGACCGGGTCGTTGCGGGACGCCGGGGAGTTGTCCGGGGTCTCGCACCACACCGTCGCGAGGTACGTCGCCGCCCGCGAATCGGGCGTCCTGTCCGATCGTCCCGCTGCGAGACCGCAGCTGATCGACGAGTTCCTGCCCAAGATCGAGGAGTGGATCGAGCGGTCCAAGGGCAAGCTCCGCGCGGATCGAGCCCACGAGAAGCTCGCAGCCCTCGGGTACACCGGGTCCGAGCGCACGACCCGACGCGCGGTCGCGGCGGTGAAGAAGGACTACCGCCTCGGTCGTGTCCGCGTCCACCGTCCGTGGGTGACGGAGCCGGGGATGTGGCTGCAGTACGACTTCGGTGACGGCCCGGTCATCGACGGGGTGAAGACCACGTTGTTCATCGCGTGGTTGGCGTGGTCGCGGTTCCGGGTGGTCCTGCCGATCCGGGACAAGACGATGCCGTCGGTGATGGCCGCGCTCGACGTGACGCTGCGCCGGCTCGGTGGCGCCCCGACGTACGTGTTGACGGACAACGAGAAGACCGTCACGACCGAGCATGTCGCCGGGGTGCCGGTGCGCAACCCGGGGATCGTCGCCTTCGCTCGGCACTACGGTCTCACCATTCACACCTGCGTCCCGGCTGACCCGGCGTCGAAGGGTGGGTCGGAGTCGTCGGTGAAGATCGCCAAGGCTGACCTGGTCCCGAAGGACACGAACCTGCGCGAGCAGTACGCCTCGTTCGCGCAGCTCGAGGCCGCGTGCGAGGAGTTCTGTGACCACGTCAACACGAGGGTCCACCGGGTCACCCGCCGGGTCCCGGTGGAGATGCTCGCCGAGGAACACGCCCGGCTTCACCCCATCCCGCTCGTCCCGCACACGGTCGCGTTTGGGGTGACCCGGACCGTGCCGCCGAGCACCCCGATGGTCTCGTTCGAGGGTGGGCAGTACTCCGTCCCGGCCCGGCTGCTCGGTCAAACGGTGTGGGTCCGCGTCCACGGCAAAGGCGCTGACGAGGTGATCGTGCTCGTGCACGTCGGCCCGACCGGGCCGGTCGAAGTCGCCCGCCACGCCCGTGCTACCCCGGGCAGCCCGAAGATCAACGATGACCACTTCCCCCACACCCCCGTGGGGGCGCTGGGGCGGAAACCGTTGGCCCGGAACGCTGCTGAGGTTGAGTTCCTGACCATCGGTGACGGTGCCCGGCTGTGGCTGAGCGAGGCCGCGGCCGCGGGCACGACGAAGATCCGGGTCAAGATGGCCCAGGCCGTGACGTTGGCGAAGCTGTTCGACACCAAGGACGTCGACTGGGCGCTGGGCCACGCCGCGGTTCACGCCCGGTTCGCCGAGGCCGACCTCGCGTCCATCCTCGATCACCACCAACACGTCACGCGGAACGCGGCGGTCAGCCGTGCCGGAGAAGACGGGTCCCTGACCCAGGGCACCTCCAGCTGGGCCGCCCTCGGCGCTGCCACGACTTCGACCTTGACCTCGGGCCCGGAGACGGCGTCGTCGTCGGCGCTGTGTAACGACCGTGCTGTCACGGTCAACGACCCTCGACCGGAGGTGACCTCGTGAGCTCGGCGACGAAGACGACCGCAGCCCCGGCCCTGGGTGTCCCGGCCCCACCGCCGCTGCCCGACGACCTCGAGGCGCTGCTGCGGCGGTTACGCCTGCCGCACATCCGGCGCCACGCCCCTGAAGTCGTCGCGACCGCGAAGGCCCAACGGTGGGAACCCGTCGAGGTCCTGCGGGCCCTGCTCGGCGAGGAAGCCGCCGGCAGGGAACGGTCCGCCCTCGCGACCCGCCGCAGCACCGCCGGGTTCCCCACGGGCAAGACGTTCGACGCGTGGGACCCGCAGGCCTCCTCGATCCCCGCGCCGACCCAGCAGGCCCTGCGGACCTTGGAGTGGGTCCACCGGCGGGAGAACCTCGTCGTGTGCGGCCCCTCGGGCACCGGCAAGACGTTCCTGCTCGAGGCCCTGGGCCAGCAAGCCGTCGAGCAAGGCCTGAAGGTCGCCTGGTTCACCCTCGAAGACCTCGGCATCCTGCTACGCCGCCACCGCGCCGACGACACCGTCACCCGCGCCATCGCCCGCGTCCTGCGAGCAGATCTCGTCGTGGTCGACGACATTGGCCTGCTCCCCGTGGCCCACGACGCCGCCGAGGGCCTATACCGCCTCGTCGATGCCGCGTACGAGAAGCGGTCCATCGCGATCAGCTCGAACCTGCACCCCGCCTCGTTCGACGAGCTGATGCCCAAGACCCTCGCAACCGCGACCGTCGACCGGCTCCTGCACCACGCCCACATCTGTCAGACCACCGGCGACAGCGTCCGCCTGACCCAAGCCCTCGCCGGCGCGGGGGTGAGCCCCTTGACCTGACCCACCCCCTGAGGCCGAGGGTGGCCAGCACTGGGCAGATCCCATGGCCACCACCGGGCAGTTCTCGTGACCGTCACCGGGCAGGTCTCACGACCGCCCCTGGGCAGATCTCAATGGCCCTTGACAGAGCGGCGCGTCGACAGCTCAGCCCGGGGTAACCAGCGATGTGCAGGGCGAGCGGCGGGACGAGTGGCTACCGTGTCCATGCAGACCCGGGAGCCGCCTTTAGCTCAAAGCAACTGTCCGGTTGGGGCTACGACGTGTCCTCAGCCACGATCCTTGTGTGGCCAGCGTCTGGCCACCGCCAGCTAAGCGAACTCGGTAAGCCACGACCCTCGCGCCCTTGAGCCATTCCGCGCGTTCGACCGGCCGGAGCAGTTGCGCCTCGAGCCAATCCGCCGCTAGTGCGGCAAAGAATTCCGGGTCTTCCTGAACACCCTGCACATGGAGGTCGGTGTCATCCCCTCCGTTGTCCAAGAGGCTGCCATCGCCCCATTCACCTTCTAATTTGAGTCCCCAGGACGTAGCAGACCAGTAACCAACCTGGAGCTCGGTCAGTCCGAAGCTGCCCTCAAGAGCGGGGTGGCTGACCGTGACGATGAGCGGAGTCAGCACGGCCAAGCACCCAGAAGCCTCCGGAAGCAGGCCAGCAACGGACCAACCCGATGCGCGGACACGCAGATGCTTTAAGAACCGGTCTTCGTCGTCAGACCTCGGCTCGCTGCCGCCGAACCAGCCGACATCCGTCACAGCGCTCCTGACTCCACAAGACGTAAGGTACTGCCGCGCGGGCAGTCAGGCCATCTTCGGGGTCTGGTCCGCCCTGAGCCCTTCCGGTGGACGGTAGAACGTACCTAGCCGATCCGCAGCCACTCTCAAGAACCGGGCCGGCCCGTCTGCCTCAAAAGGCTGGCCCGGTCCGCAGACAAGGACCCTGCCCCACTCCGCCGCGAGTGCGGCCGTCCCACACCGCCGCGAGTGCGGCTGTCCCACACCGCCGCGAGAGCGGCTGTGCGCACGCCGCGCTGGCAGCTGGTCCACACGTCGCGACGGGGTCATGTACCTGCCCCAAGCCCAGCGCCCTATCGGCACCGCCG
>NZ_JBKJPP010000129.1:0-48251 GCF_046595215.1 Lapillicoccus sp.
CCCGGGTCGGTCAAGATCGACTGGCACCTCGACCTCAACGACCCGCTGACCCGTGACTACGTCGACGGCGAGCACTTCGCCCAGGTCCTCGCCCGCCGGGGCATCGGCCGCGACACGACGGTCGTGATCTACGGCGACAAGAGCAACTGGTGGGCGGCCTACGCCCTCTGGGTCTTCACCCTCTTCGGCCACGAGGACGTCCGCCTGCTCGACGGCGGCCGGGCCAAGTGGGTTGCCGAGGAGCGCGAGATGACCCGTGAGGTCCCGGCGCCGTCGCCGGTCGACTACCCGGTCGTCGAGCGGGACGACGCCCCGATCCGGACCTTCAAGGACGAGGTGCTCGCCCACCTCGGCAAGCCGCTCGTCGACGTCCGCTCCCCCGGCGAGTTCTCCGGCGAGCTGCTGCACATGCCCGACTACCCGCAAGAGGGCGCCGTCCGCGGCGGCCACATCCCCGGCGCGAAGTCGGTCCCGTGGGCCCGGGCGGCCAACGAGGACGGCACCTTCAAGTCCCGCGCCGACCTCGAGGCGATCTACCAGCAGGAGCAGGGCCTCTCGCCCTCCGACGACGTCGTCGCCTACTGCCGGATCGGCGAGCGCTCCTCGCACACGTGGTTCGTCCTCACCCACCTGCTGGGGTTCGAGCACGTCCGTAACTACGACGGCTCGTGGACCGAGTGGGGCAACGCGGTCCGTGTCCCCGTCGAGAAGTAACAGGTCCACACTGGTGTCTGTGACCTCCGACGACCGCACCGCCCTGCCCGAGTCCCTCGCCGAGATCGCCGAGGACTTCGCCTCGGTGACGGCGCGGGACCGGCTCCAGCTGCTCCTCGAGTTCAGCGACGAGCTGCCGGCGCTGCCCGAGCGATATGCCGGGCACGCCGAGCTGCTCGAACGCGTCGACGAGTGCCAGTCGCCCCTCTTCCTCGTCGTCGAGGTCGCCGACGGGGCGAGCCCGCTCGAGCGGGTGGTCAGCCTCCACTTCCAGGCGCCGCCCGAGGCCCCGACGACCCGGGGCTTCGCCGGGATCCTCCACGCCGGGCTCGACGGGCTGAGCGCCGGCCAGGTGCTGGCCGTGCCGGACGACGCGCCCTACCGCTTCGGGCTGGCCGAGGCCGTGTCGCCGCTGCGGCTGCGCGGCATGGTGGCGATGCTCACCCGGATCAAGCGCCAGGTGCGCCTCAAGACGGCCGCCTGAACCGGCATACCCCTCCCGCTGCGACCCCCCCTGCTGCTGCGTCCGGCACCTCGGTGGCCCTGGCGACCCACCTTGCCGGACGCAAGCAGCAGGAGGGGGCGGGATCAGCGACCGATCTCGGCGCGCACGGCGTACAGCTCGGGGAAGAAGGTGAGGTCGAGCGCCCGGCGCAAGAACTCGACACCACTCGAGCCGCCCGTGCCCCGTTTGTGGCCGATGACCCGCTCGACGACCTTGAGGTGGCGGAAACGCCACAGCTGGAAGCTGTCCTCGAGGTCGACGAGCTCCTCGCAGGTCTCGTAGACGCCCCAGTGCTCCGACGGGGCGGCGTAGACCCCGCTGAGGACCTGGACCAGCTGGTCATTGACCGTATGCGGCGTGGTCCAGTCCCGCTCGAGCAGCTCGGCGGGCACGGCATACCCGTGCCGTGAGAGGTAGTGCAGGAACACGTCGTAGAGGCTCGGCTCCCCGAGGAGCCCAGCGAGCAGCCCGCGGGCGGGCGGGTCGTGGTCGAAGACGGCGATCATCTCGGCGTTCTTGTTGCCCAGGAGGAACTCGACGGCGCGGTACTGCCACGACTGGAAGCCCGAGCTCGTCGCGAGGAACGGCCGGATCTGCGCGTACTCGCTCGGCGTGAGGGTGGCCAGGACCGACCACTGGTCGGTGAGCACCTCGAGGATCCGCTTGACCCGGGCCAGCCGTTTCAGTGCCGGCGACAGCTCGTCGCTGATCAACAGGCTTCTGGCAGAACGTAGCTCGTGGATCATCAGCTTGAGCCACAGCTCGGAGGTCTGGTGCTGGATGATGAAGAGGAGCTCGTCGTGCTGGGCCGGCTCGCTGCGCGGGTGCTGGGCGCTCAGCAGCCGGTCGAGGTCGAGATAGTCGCCGTAGGTCATGCTGCGGCTGAAGTCGCGCTGGACCCCCGGCTCGAGGTCGCGCTGGTTGGTGGCCATGGCGACCACGCTAGTGGCCGGTCAGGCGGCGGCACCCGGCGACAGGGTCGGCAGACCCGCAGACGCCGCGGCGGCGAGCTGACGCACGTCGTAGGAGATGAAGGAGCCCGCACCACAGTCCAGCGCGCTCGCGACGTGGAGGGCATCGAGGGAGCGGACCTCGCCTGCCAGCAGGCCAGCCACCCGGAAGACCTGCCTCGTCGGCACGGTGAGGACGACGACCGCGAGGACCGCCGTCACGTCGGCCTGCTGGACACCGAGACGCGTCGCAAGCCGGTGCAGCTCCGTGGTGAGCAGCTCGCTGGAGCCGAACGCGTCGCCCGCCTTCAGCGCCGTGCGCACGAATCGGTCGAGCGCCGCCGACTCCTGCTCCTCCACCAGGAGTTTGGCCCAGGCCGAGGAGTCGACATAGTGGACAATCACCGTTCGCCCTTCAGTTCGTCGAGGGCGACCGTGCTGTCCATGGGAGCGTGCACCCTGTCGAGCGACGGCAGCTCCGATCTCGTTGCGGGCCGGGCGATCCCGACCGCGAGGAGCTCTTCCAGACGACTCTGCGGCACCGGGGACAGGATCGCCACCGGACGCCCGTTGTTCGTCACGACGTAGGACTCTCCCGCACCGACCCGGCGGAGGATCTCAGCGCTGCGGTTGCGCAGCTCGCGATGCGAGATGGTCTCCATCCGGGGGTCCTTTCAGCGGGTGTGGCTCAGCAGGCGTAGCACAATGCGACACCTGCTGAGCTGCACCGCTGACGATCAGGCGCCGAGGTTGAACTCGTCCGGGTCGGGACCGGTGCGGTGGCCCCTGTCGAGCGCGGTGATCGAGGCGACCTCCTCGTCGGTCAGCTCGAAACCGAAGACGTCGATGTTCTCGGCAATCCGGCGCGGTGTCACCGACTTGGGGATGACGACGTTTCCCAGCTGCAGGTGCCAGCGGATGATCGCCTGGGCCGGCGTGACGCCGTGGGCCTCGGCAACGGTGAGGACGACCTGGTCTTTGAGCACGTCGCCGCCGGACGCCAGCGGGCTCCACGCCTCGGTGAGGATGTCGTGCTTCGCGTGGAAGTCCCTCAGCTCCTGCTGCACGAGGTAGGGGTGCAGCTCGATCTGGTTGATCGACGGCAGCTCGCCGGTCTCGGCCTGCAGGCGCTCGAGGTGGTTGACCTGAAAGTTGCAGACGCCGATGGCCTTGATGCGGCCGTCGTCGCGCAGCTTCTGGAAGGCCTTCCAGGTCTCGACGAAGGCGTCCTTGGCCGGGGTGGGCCAGTGGATGAGATAGAGGTCGAGGACCTCGAGACCCAGCCTCTCCATCGAGCCGTCGAAGGCCCGCAGGGTGCTGTCGTGGCCCTGGTCGGTGTTCCACAGCTTGGTCGTGACGAAGATGTCGTCGGTGCCAAGGTCGCTCGCGGTGAGGGCCCGGCCGACACCGGCCTCGTTCTCGTAGGCGCGTGCCGTGTCGATGTGCCGGTAGCCAGCCTCGAGGGCCGTACCGACGGCGGGCTCGACCTCGTCGTCAGGCACCTGCCAGACGCCGAAGCCGAGTTGCGGGATGTCGATCGCACCCGAGCTGGTGGACAGGGGGAGATGGGGCACAGAAGTCATCCGCCGACTGTATGCCGCGGGCTGGCCGTCCTCAGCGCGGGTCACCCCCCGAGACGGTCGGGAACAGCTGCCGACCATGAGGCGTTTACGGCTCTCGCCTGTGAGAAGAGTCAAGCCCGGGCGGGCTCCCCCACCCGTTAGGCTCCGAGCCATGTCGCAGATCTCGAAGGTGCTGATCGCCAACCGCGGCGAGATCGCCGTCCGTATCGCCCGTGCCTGCACGGACGCCGGCATCGGCTCAGTCGCCGTGTACGCCGACCCCGACCGCGACGCCCTGCACGTCAAGGTCGCCGACGAGGCCTACGCCCTGGGGGGCGCCACCCCCGGCGAGAGCTACCTCGACCAGGACAAGCTCCTCGCGGTGGCGAGGCAGTCGGGTGCCGACGCCGTGCACCCGGGCTACGGGTTCCTCGCCGAGAACGCCGGCTTCGCTCAGGCCGTCATGGACGCCGGGCTGACCTGGATCGGCCCCGGGCCCGCCGCCATCGACGCGCTCGGTGACAAGGTCAAGGCCCGCCACATCGCCACGAAGGCGGGGGCCCCCCTCGTGCCCGGCACCAACGACCCCGTCGAGGGGCCCGACGAGATCATCGCGTTCGCGACGGAGCACGGACTGCCCGTCGCCATCAAGGCGGCATACGGCGGGGGCGGGCGTGGCCTCAAGGTCGCCCGCACCATGGAGGAGATCCCCGAGCTGTTCGAGTCGGCCGTCCGCGAGGCCGTGACAGCCTTCGGCCGCGGGGAGTGCTTCGTCGAGCGCTTCCTCGACCGGCCGCGCCACGTCGAGACCCAGTGCCTGGCCGACGAGCACGGCACCGTCGTCGTCGTCTCCACGCGGGACTGCTCGCTCCAGCGCCGCAACCAGAAGCTCGTCGAGGAGGCGCCGGCCCCGTTCGTCACGAAGGAGCAGCACGCCGAGCTCGTCCGGGCGTCCAAGGCGATCCTCACGGAGGCGGGCTACACCGGCGCCGGGACCTGCGAGTTCCTCATCGGCCCGGAGGGGGACATCTCCTTCCTCGAGGTCAACACCCGCCTGCAGGTCGAGCACCCGGTGACCGAGGAGGTCACCGGCATCGACCTCGTCCGTGAGCAGTTCCGGATCGCGGCCGGGGAGGCCCTCGGCTTCGAGGACCCCGTGCCGCACGCGCACTCGTTCGAGTTCCGCATCAACGGCGAGGACGCCGGCCGCGGCTTCCTCCCGGCGCCCGGCACAGTGAGCCGCTACGTCACCCCGTCGGGGCCCGGCGTGCGCGTCGACTCCGGCGTCGTCGAGGGGGACGTCATCGGCGGCGCCTTCGACTCGATGCTCGCCAAGCTCATCGTCACCGGCCGCACCCGCCAGGAGGCGCTCGAGCGCTCGCGTCGTGCGCTGGCCGAGTTCGAGGTCGACGGCATGCCGACGGTCCTGCCGTTCCACCGCCTCGTGGTCAGCGACCCCGCCTTCGCGCCCGCTGACCCGAGCACCCCGTTCTCCATCCACACCAGGTGGATCGAGACGGAGTTCGACAACACGATCGAGCCGTATGCCGGCGGGTCGGCTGCCGCACCCGCCGAGCCCGGGGCGCGCCAGACGATCGTCGTCGAGGTCGGCGGCAAGCGCCTAGAGGTCGTGGTCGCCGGTGGCCTGTCCCTGGGCGGGGGCGGTGGTGCCGCGAAGAAGAAGGCGCCGCGTCGTTCCGGCGCGGGCACGACCACCGCCGCCGCATCCGGCGACGCCCTCACCGCCCCGATGCAGGGGACGATCGTCAAGATCGCCGTCGAGGAGGGCCAGCAGGTCGACGCCGGGCAGACCGTCATCGTCCTCGAGGCGATGAAGATGGAGCAGCCGATCAACGCGCACAAGGCCGGCGTCATCACCGGGCTCAGCGCCGAGGTCGGCGAGACCGTCACGAGCGGCACCGTCCTGGCCGAGATCAAGGACGCGGGCTGACGCGCGTCCTGACGTGCAGGAGGGGCCCGGCGAGCGCCGGGCCCCTCTCGTCTGCCTCTGGATGTGCCGGTCAGCCCCGGTCAGGGCCGGGGGTCACGGCGCCGGAGCGGGAGGCTGCACCGGCGACGGGGCTGGTGCAGGCGGTGGACCGGGCACCGGAGCGGGGGCCGGCGAAGGGGGCGGCGGCCCCGGCATGGGGGCCGGCGTGGGCTCACCCGGCGCGGGCACGGTCTCGTCGGCGGGCAGCCCGAGCCGCTCGCCGACCTTGTCGCCCGCCTTGTCGATCTGGTCCGCGTACTTGCCGCCCGTCCGCTGGTTGACGACATCGCCCAGCTTGTCGAGACCCTGCTGGGCCTTGTCGGGGTTGCCCTGGATGAAGTTCTTGACCTTGTCGAACAGGCCACCGGTGCTGCTCATGTGGGGTTGCCCTTCCCTCTCGTCGAGACGTGGAGCTCGCGCCGGCACGTGCCGGCGCTGACGTCTGCGCTCGACCCTACCCGGGCACGCGCAGTCAGGCGGGGCGCCGGGCCGGTGGCCGACCGGCCACCGATCGTCATGAAGAGGACGCCAGGCCCGACCTAGACTCGGATCATGCTCTTGATGCTCACCGCCGACACCGTGCCGCAGTCGGGCGGCTTCAGCTTCGTCAACCTCCTCGTCCTGCTCGTCGTCGCGGCGCTCGCCTGGCCGCTCTGGAGGCGACTGCGGGCGTCCGTCTCGAGGAACCGGCGCGAGCGGTGGGCCCGCGAGGAGCAGCTGGAACCGTTCACCGAGGACACCGACCCGGACCTGCGCCGCAACCACCTCAATGCCACCGAACTTGACACCACCGAGCGCCGTGCCACGGAGCGCGACACCCCCGACCCCGGACATCGCTAGACCGACCGACCCGATGGACCCCGACGGAGGCTGCCCGGTCAGTGCAGGCGACGCGCTGCCTCGGCGATCGAGCCGCTCATCGACGGATACACCGTGAAGGTGCTCGCGAGCTGGTCGACGGTGAGGTGGTTCTGCACTGCGAGCGCCACCGGAAAGATCAGCTCGGAGGCGCGCGGCGCGACGACCACACCGCCCAGCACGGTCCCGGCCCCCTGACGGGAGAAGACCTTGACGAACCCGTCCTCGAAGCTGTCCATCTTGGCGCGGGGGTTGGTGGACAGCGGCAGCATGACGGCCCTGGCGTCCACCCTTGCCTCGTCGATGTCGTGCTGGGAGATGCCGACCGTGGCGATCTCGGGGGAGGTGAAGATGTTGGCGGAGACGACGTTGAGCGCGAGCGGGGAGACCGCGTCGCCGAGGGAGTGCCAGACCGCGATGCGGCCCTGCATCGCGGCCACCGACGCGAGCGGGAGGACCCCGGTGCAGTCGCCCGCGGCATACACGCCGCGCACGGACGTGCGGGAGACCCCGTCGACCTCGATGTGTCCTGACTCCGAGAGCTGGACACCGCTCTCCTGCAAGCCGATTGCCGACGTCTGGGGCACCGAGCCGACGGCCAGCAGGGCGTGGGAGCCGTCGACGGTGCGACCGTCCACCAGGTGCACCCGCACCGCGTCACCCACGCGCTCGACGCTCGCCATCCTGGAGCGGTTGAGGACCTGCATGCCGTCGCGGCGGAAGACCTCCTCGATGACCGTCGCGGCGTCGGCGTCCTCACCGGGCAGGACCCGGTCACGCGACGACACGAGGACGACCTCGGCGCCGAGTCCCACGTAGGCGTGGGCCAGCTCGGCACCGGTCACCCCCGAGCCGACGACGACGAGCCGCTCGGGGATCTCGGTGAGGCCGTAGATCTGTTTCCACGTCAGGATGCGCTCGCCGTCGGGCACGGCCGTCGGCAGGACCCGCGGCCTGGCGCCGGTGGCGACGAGCACCACGTCGGCGTCCAGCTCCTCGCTGCCCCCGGCCTCGAGGTCCGCGCGGACCCGCCCCGGTCCGAGCAGCGTCCCGGTCCCGCGCAGGATGCGGACGCCGTCGCCGTCGAGGCGCGCCCTGATGTCGTCACTCTGGGCGCCAGCGAGCCGCAGGATCCGTCGGTTCACGCAGGTCAGGTCCGCCGTGGCAGTCCCGGCGCCGAGGTCCACGCCGAGCGTCGCGCCCGAGGAGAGGTTCGACATGAAGGCGGCCGTGGAGATGAGGGTCTTGCTTGGTACGCAGTCGGTCAGGACGCAGGCCCCTCCGAGCCCGTCGCGCTCGACCACCGTGACCGTGGCCCCCATCCGGGCCGCGACGAGCGCTGCCTCGTAACCGCCGGGGCCACCACCGAGGACGACGACTGAGGAGGTGCGAGCGATCACGGGACCATCCAACCATCCGGTATGCCGGGTGCTCGCCACCACGCTTCTCGACGGGCGGTCAGGGGGGGTGCCACATCGTTCCCCGTTCGAGATCCATCGGCCGGACACGGTGTAGCCACCCGTCATACGCTGGAGCGCCCCGCGACGTTCAGGCGGGTACACCAGAGTCTCACCGAAGCGACGGCCCGACCGGGCCGCCCTTGATGGAGGTAGAAGTGAACAGAGTCCGTCCCCACACCGGTGCCACGATCGTCCTGCTCGCCGTCACGGCGGTGACCCTGGCGTCGTGCTCGCCACCGGCGAAGACCACCGACGCCGGCGCGGGCAGCGGGGGCGGCACATCGGGAACCAGCATCGCGACCGCCACCTCGGCACAGGAGGCCGGGGGGATGGACGCGCTCGTGGCCGCCGCCAAGAAGGAGGGCACGCTCAACGTCATCGCCCTGCCCCCGGACTGGGCGAACTACGGTGAGATCATCAAGGGCTTCGAGGCGAAGTACGGCCTCAAGGTCGACAGCGCCCAGCCCGATGCGTCGAGCGCCGAGGAGATCACGGCCGCCAAGAACCTCAAGGGCCAGTCCAAGGCCCCGGACGTCTTCGACGTCGGCCAGGCCGTCGCGGCCGCCAACACGGCGATGTTCGCGAAGTACAAGGTCTCGACCTTCGCAGACGTCCCCGCCAGGCTCAAGGACGCGAACGGCACCTGGGTCAACGACTACGGCGGCTACATGAGCATCGGCTACGACGCCAGCAAGGTCCCGGCGCCGACGTCGGTCGCGGACCTGCTCAAGCCGGAATACCAGGGCAAGGTCGCCCTCAACGGCGACCCGACCAAGGCCGGGGCGGCGTTCAGCGGCGTGGTCATGGCCGCGCTCGGCTCGGGGGGCTCGGCGGACGACATCAGCAAGGGCGTCACCTTCTTCACGCAGCTCAAGGCGGCCGGCAACTTCCTGCCCGTGGACCCGACGCCGGCGACGATCGAGGCCGGCCAGACGCCGGTGGTCCTGGACTGGGACTACCTCAACGTCGCCCAGGGGACCAAGCTCAAGGGCAAGCTCGACTGGAAGACCGTCGTCCCGAAGGACGCGGTCGTCGGCGGTTACTACGTCCAGGCCATCAACGTCGACGCGCCGCACCCGGCGGCCGCGCGGCTGTGGCAGGAGTACCTCTACTCCGACGAGGGCCAGAACCTGTGGCTCAAGGGAGGCGCTCGTCCCGCGCGTGAGGAGGCCATGGTGAAGTCCAGCACCATCGACGCCACGGCATACGCGGCCCTGCCCAAGGCCGACGGCACGCCCGTCTTCCTCACCAGCGCGCAGAGCGAGACCGCCAAGACCTACCTCGGTGAGAACTGGGCCAAGGCGGTTGGCTGACGCCGCGACGACGGGGAGTCCGTCCACCGGCCGACGACCGGTGGGCGCGCTCCTCGGCGTCGTGCCCTTCCTTGCCTACGCGACGGTCTTCCTGCTCATCCCCACGCTCGTCGTGATCGTCGGGGCGTTCGCTGACGGCTCCGGCCGCCCGACCCTGGCGAACCTCTCCGCCCTCGGCCAGCCGCAGGTCGTCTCCGCCCTCATGCACTCCGTCGTGCTCTCGGCGGTCACGGCGGTCCTGGGCGCCCTGATCGGAGCACTGCTCGCGTATGCCGTCTCGACCGCCGGGCCGCAGAGCCTGCTCAAGCGGGTGGTCACCGCGGCGTGCGGGGTGCTCGCCCAGCTCGGGGGCGTGACACTGGCCTTCGCCTTCATCGCGACCCTCGGGTTCAGCGGCTTCGTCACGATCTGGGTCCAGCGGTTCGGCGTCAACCTGGCGAGCACCACCTGGCTCTACGACTGGGACAAGGGCCTGATGCTGGTCTACCTGTACTTCCAGATCCCGTTGATGGTCATCGTCTTCCTGCCCGCCGTGGAGGGGATCCGACCCCAGTGGCGCGAGGCCACCGAGACGCTCGGCGGAGGCACGTGGGCCTACTGGCGCAAGGTTGCCGGCCCGATCCTCGCGCCGTCGTTCCTCGGGGCGGTGCTGCTGCTCTTCACCAACGCGTTCAGCGCCTACGCCACCGCGGCGGCACTGGTCTCGCAGGGCTCGCCCATCCTCCCCCTCCAGATCGGCGGGGCGCTGAGCTCCGAGGTGATCCTCGGCCAGGAGAACGTCGGCAAGGCGATGGCCCTCGCCATGGTGGTGGTGGTGGCAGTCGTCATGTCCCTCTACGTCGTGCTCGACCGGCGCACCTCACGATGGCTCAGCCGATGAGCGGGGTCGCCGGAGCGCGCCGGCGCAAACAGGCCGTCCTGCGCCGGGTCACCGTGGGCGTCCTCGGCGTGATCTTCGCCCTGCCCCTCTACGCCATGGTCGAGTTCACGACCCGCGCCCCGGGCGGGGGGCGCACCCTCGACACGTGGCGCAAGCTCGTGGACTTCCCCACCATCGACGCCGACTACTCCGACCTCAAGGACGGGCTCATCGCGTCCCTCGGGCTGACGATCCTCACGGTTCTGCTCATGCTCGTGCTCCTCGTCCCGACGATGACGTGGGTGCGCCTGCGCCTGCCGCGGCTGAGGCGCACCATCGAGTTCATCTGCCTCCTGCCCCTGACGATCCCCGCCATCGTCCTGGTCGTCGGGCTCGTCCCGGTCTACGCGTGGGTGACCTACTTCCTCGGTGAGTCCTCGGTCCTGCTCGGCTTCGCCTATGTCGTCCTCGTCCTGCCCTACGCCTACCGGGCCCTGGACGCCGGCCTCTCGGCCATCGACGTGACGACCCTCGCCGAGGCCGCCCGCTCGCTCGGCGCGAGCTGGTTCACGGTGATGTGGCGGATCATCCTGCCCAACGTGCGCACCGCGGTGCTGTCCGCATCGTTCCTCGCCGTCGCCGTCGTGCTCGGGGAGTTCACCATCGCGTCGCTGCTCAGCCGCACCAACCTCCAGACCGCGATCAACACCATCGGCAAGCGCGACTCGCAGATGGCCGTCGCGGTCTCGTTCGCCTTCCTCACCCTCGCGGCCCTGTTGCTCTTCGGGCTGTCCTTCGTCGGCTCGCGCCAGCGGGGTGGTCCGCGGCGCGGACTGCGCCTGCCCTGGGGCCGCCCCTCCCCCTCCCCCTCCCCCAGGAGCCTAGATGTCCACCAGTAGCCGGGCGCCGCAACCCGACCCGAGCACGCCGCGTGACCGGTCCGCTCCGGCAGACCGGCCGACCCGGGCAGTCGGAGCCCGGGGGGTCCGCGTGGAGCTGACCGACCTGCACCGCCACTACGGGCCCGTCCGCGCGCTCGACGGCCTTACCCTGCGGCTCGAGCCGGGTGAGCTCGTCGCCCTCCTCGGCCCGTCCGGGTGCGGCAAGACGACTGCGCTGCGCATCCTCGCCGGCCTCGAGGACGCGACCTCGGGGCGCGTCTCGGTGGACGGCGTCGACCTCACGTCCACGCCGACCAACAAGCGCGACATGGGGATGGTCTTCCAGGCCTACAGCCTCTTTCCCCACCTGACCGCGCGCCAGAACGTCGAGTTCGGGCTGGAGATGAGGCGCCGGGCGGGCGGCACGCGCCGCGCCCGGGCCGGGGAGATGCTCGAGCTCGTCGGCCTCTCGTCGCAGGCCGACCGCTACGCCCACCAGCTCTCCGGCGGGCAGCAGCAGCGGGTGGCCCTGGCCCGGGCCCTCGCCGTGGAGCCCCAGGTCCTGCTCCTCGACGAACCGCTGTCCGCCCTCGACGCCAAGGTCCGGGTCCAGCTGCGGGACGAGATCCGGCGGATCCAGCTCGAGGTGGGCACGACCACCCTGTTCGTCACCCATGACCAGGAGGAGGCCCTCGCCGTCGCCGATCGCGTCGGCGTGATGCGGGCGGGCAACCTCGAGCAGCTCGCCGCACCCGCTGACCTCTACAACTGCCCCGCGACCGCCTTCGTCGCCGACTTCGTCGGGCTGACCAACCGCCTCGACGCCGAGGTCCACGACGGCTGGGCCGAGGTCCTCGGCGCCCGCCTCCCCGTGCTGCCCGGGTCTGTCGAGCAAGGACCGGCCACGGTGCTCGTGCGGCCGGAGGCCATCGCCGTCGAGGCCGACCCCGCGGGGCACGGCATCATCGTCTCGGCGAGCTTCCTCGGCGCCACGGGTCGCGTGCACCTCACGACCAGCGGCGGGGACCGCGTCGTCGCCCAGATCGACAACGCGAGCGTGGCGGGCTACGCCCCCGGCGACCGGGTCCGGATCACCCCCCGCGCGACCCCCGCCCTGGCCGTCGAGCGCTCGCAGCCCACCTCGACCCTCCCCGACGCCGACGCGGTCTAGGCTGCGGGCGTGAGCGAGCCGACGCCGACCCTCGACCTCGACGACCCGGGCACCGACCCGTTCGAGGTGGCCGACGCGGCGGCCGCCGTCATCGCCGAACGCACCGGAGCTGCCCGCCACGACGTGGCGCTCGTCCTCGGCTCCGGGTGGGGCCGGACCGGCGACCTCATTGGCGAGACCCTGGCCACCCTCGACAACGCGGAGGTGCCGGGGTTCCACCGGGCGGCCGTAGCAGGCCACGCGGGGACCATGCGTTCGATCGCCATCGGGGACACCGGCCGTCGGGCGCTCGTCTACGGCACGCGGACCCACTACTACGAGGGTCGCGGCGTGCGCGCCGTCGTCCACGCCGTCCGGACCGCGAAGGCAGCCGGGTGCAGCGTGATCGTCCTCACCAACGGCTGCGGCGGGCTGAACCCGGCGTGGTCCCCGGGCACGCCGGTCCTCATCAGCGACCACCTCAACCTCACGGCCGCCTCACCGATCGAGGGCGCGAACTTCGTCGACCTGACCGACCTCTACTCCACCCGGCTGCGCGCCCTCGCCCGGCAGGTCGACGGCACCCTCGACGAGGGGGTCTACGTCCAGTTCCGGGGACCGCACTACGAGACCCCGGCCGAGGTGCGGATGGCCAAGGTCCTCGGCGGCGACCTCGTGGGGATGTCGACGACCCTCGAGGCGATCGCCGCCCGCCAGTCGGGCCTGGAGGTGCTGGGCGTCTCGCTGGTGACGAACCCCGCTGCCGGCATCTCCGACCACCCCCTCTCACACCGTGAGGTCCTCGAGGCCGGCCAGGCGGCTGCCGGACGCTGCGGCCGGCTTCTCGCGGACGTCGTCACCCGCATCGCCTCCCGCTGAGGACCCCGCGATGACCACACCGACGACGTCATCGGGTCCCACCCTCACCGGCGACCTCCGCCGCGAGGTGCGGGGCTGGATCGCCGACGACCCGGATCCGGCCACCCGCGCCGAGCTCACGGCCGTCCTCGCAGCTGCCGGGGGCAGTGACGCAGCGACCGCTGGAGCCGCGGTCGCCGACCTCGCCGACCGCTTCGCCGGCCTGCTCGAGTTCGGCACCGCCGGGCTGCGCGGGGCCCTGGGTGCCGGGCCGCACCGGATGAACCGCGCGGTGGTCATCCGCGCGACAGCCGGCCTCACGGCATACCTGCGTGACGAGGGCAATGTTGCGAAGCCGACGGTCGTCGTCGGCTACGACGCGCGCCACAACTCCGACGTCTTCGCCCGCGACACCGCAGCCGTCGTCGTCGCCGCCGGTGCACGCGCCGTCGTCCTGCCCCGGCCGCTGCCGACCCCGGTGCTGGCCTTCGCGATCCGCCACCTCGGCGCCGACGCGGGCGTCATGGTGACGGCGAGCCACAACCCGCCGCAGGACAACGGCTACAAGGTCTACCTCGGCGACGGCAGCCAGATCGTGCCACCGACCGACGCGCAGATCGCTGCCCACATCGCGTCCGTCCACGCCGTCGCGGACGTGCCTCTCGCCGTCGACGGGTGGGAGACGTTGGGCGACGACCTCTGGGCGGACTACGTCGAGGCCGTATGCCGGCTCGTCGCGGAGGGCGGCCCGCGGGACCTCTCGATCGTCCACACGTCCTTGCACGGCGTCGGCAACGACACGGTGCTGAAGGCTTTCGTTCAGGCGGGTTTCGTTGCGCCACAGGTCGTCTCGAACCAGGCGCAACCTGACCCCGACTTCCCGACCGTGGGCTTCCCCAACCCGGAGGAGCCCGGCGCCATCGACGCGGCGCTGGCGCTGGCCCGCGAGGTCCACCCGGACCTCGTCATCGCCAACGACCCGGACGCCGACCGGTGCGCCGCCGCGGTCGTCGACGGGGACGACTGGCGGATGCTGCGCGGCGACGAGGTCGGCGCCCTCCTCGGGGCGCACGTCCTGGCCCGTGGCGTCCCGGACGGCGGCGTCGTCGCGAGCTCCATCGTCTCGTCCCGGCTGCTCGCGGCGATGGCGGCGGCGGCAGGGGTGCGCCACGAGGAGACCCTCACCGGGTTCAAGTGGATCGCCCGGGTGCCCGGCCTCGTCTACGGATACGAGGAGGCGCTGGGATATTGCGTGGCGCCGCAGGTCGTGCGCGACAAGGACGGCGTGAGCGCGGCGCTGTTCCTGGCGGAGATGGCGGCCGGTCTCAAGGCGCAGGGACGCACGCTGCTCGACGTGCTTGACGACCTCGCGGTCCTGCACGGCGTCCATGCGACCGACTCGTTCGCGGTGCGGGTCACCGACCTGACCCAGATCCCGCCGGTCATGGACCGGCTCCGGGGCGACCCGCCGACGACGGTGGCAGGCATCCGCGTCGAGCGCCTCGACGACCTCGGCCGGGGCGACGGCGGGCTGCCCCCGACCGACGGCCTGCGGCTCTTCCTCGCCGACGCGTCCCGGATCGTCGTGCGACCGTCCGGCACCGAGCCCAAGATCAAGGTCTATCTCGAGGTCATCGAGGGGGTGGGCGAGCCGGACGCCCTCGCGACGTCCCGGCATACGGCGCACGAGCGGTTGTCAGCGATCAGGGCCGACATGCGGCAGCTCACCCGGCTCTGACGGTCGGCCGGAGGCAGGTACACGACACCTCTCGAGAGCGCCTCATCCGCGAAGATGTCGGCCTGACAAGTGAAGGCGCCGGCCTGGGGCCTGCCATGGAGACCCTGCCCCCACGTTTGACGCGCCCCAGATGACCACTCACGGCAGGGGACAGGAGGGGCTCAGGGTTGGTCGCCCCGGTGGCCGAGGATGAACGCAGCTCGAGGCCGATCTCGCCTCCGGGGCGGCACCCGAGGTCCTGATCCCGGGTGACCCCGCCGGGTTCGACCTCGCTGGTGGCACGTTGCGCGGACATGCGGATCTGCTCGAGGGCACCGGTGACAGCTTGTCGCGGATCGAGGTGACGAACTGGCGCGGCCGGGCCAGCACCGGCTTCCGCCAGGTCATCCAGGTCGAGCCGGGCCGGTGGCGCACGGCAGCCGACGCCTTCACCGCTGCGGCCGTCGCCCTCGACGGCTAGGTGGCGAGCCTTGCACCGGCGCGCGTGCTGGCCCGGCAGGCTCGGGCGCTCCATGGACGCTGAGAGTCGATGCTCGCGACAGCCGCCGAGCTGTCCAGGGTCCCCGCGTCGGTGCCCGGCACCGATCCCACCAATGGGGTCCTGGGCGTCCTTGACAGGATGCGGATCGGCGCCCGCTTCGAGCAGATGAACGCCATCGCCGCCGGGGGGGCCCTCCGCGGGCCGGCGCCCGGCACCCCCGCCGCCGTGCTGGCCACCACCACCGCGCACTCACGGCCTTGGACACCGGCTACCGAGGCCGTGTCGCCGAGATCGACCCCGGCCCTGATCTCGCGCCAGAACCTTCGGCGGACCTCGTACGCAAGAGCGTGATGACCCATCGCAGACACCTCTTCATCAAGAGGTGTTGCGTTGACGGGTTGGACTCACGCACTCAGTCTCGGAATCCCCCACCCCCGGTGCATGACGTCGTCCCTGCGGGAAGGAGCGCCCGGTTGTCACTGACGTCGTAGTAGACCCCGGTCGACGTCGGGTTGCCGCCGGTGACCTGAACCAGGAGGCCGGGGAAGGAGACGGACGGAACCGGGGTCTGGGCCCGGATGTAGCTCGTCCCACCGGCGACCAGCCTGGCCAACGCGAAACGGGGTTGAGCCCGGACGACCCAGTCGAGGCCGTCCTGCTGCAGGCCGTCCACGGAGAGCCGGAGCACGTGCTTGCTGGAATGGGGGCGTGAACGTCATGTGCCGCGGCGACGGCGGTGGCGGCCATCACCAGGCAGGAAGTGACGGCGACAGCGCCGACAAGGCGCGGAGCGGTACGTGGCATGGCAGTGTCCTTCACGCCGAGGGGTGACGCGCAGCAGTCCATCGCGCCACCTGCGAAGAACCTCGGAGCGTGATGAACTCAGAAAGGACTCCAGCGGCACACTTGGCTTGCGCGGCGTCGTCGATCGTCGGGATAGGTGGAAGCGGGGCCCCGCGTCGCTCAGTGAATGGCGGGTGAACATGTCATTGGAGAGGGCCTTTCCATGCCAGCCACCAATAGCGTTGCGACACATGAGTGTCACCAGACGTCAGTTCCTCAGCGCAGCGGCCGTAGTTGGGGGCGCTGGAGCGTTGACCGCGAGCCCTCTCCTGACCCGCGACCCGGCAGCATCAGCGTCCGCATTGCCAAATCCGGCGACCTGCGGGGTCGACCATGTCGTCGTGGTGATGATGGAGAACCGCTCATTCGACCACTTCCTCGGCTGGCTTCCGGGGGCGGACGGGAGGCAAGCCGGCCTGAGCTACACCGACCGATATGGAGCCCACCAAGCCACGCACCACCTGACTAACTACGCGAGCTGCGGTCACAACGATCCCGACCACTCCTACGAGGGCGGCCGAATCCAGTTCAACAACGGCCGCGCCGACGGCTGGTTGCGCGCCGGCGAGGACGACATCCTCCCCATCGGGTACTTCGAGAAGCCCGACCTGGGCTTCCTCGGCCGGGCCGCTCCGCAGTGGACGGTCTGCGACCGGTACTTCTCAGCGGTAATGGCCGAGACCTACCCCAACCGTTTCTACCTGCACTCGGCCCAGACCGACAGGACCCACAACTCGACGACAACCTCAACGCTACCCACGATCTGGGACCGCCTGGCGGCGGCCTCGGTCAGCGCCCGCTACTACTACTCGGACGTTCCCTTCCTCGCTCTGTGGGGCGCGAAGTACCTGCCGATCTCGAGGCCGTTCACCTCCTTCCTCACCGACGCTGCAACAGGGCAGCTGCCAAGTGTGAGTGTCATCGATCCCCGGTTCCTCGACGAAGCGTCCGGCTCCTCCGCCGACGACCATCCGCACGCCGATATCCGCGCGGGCGAAGAGTTCCTCAACGAGGTCTACCAGTCGGTGACCACCAGCCCCAACTGGTCGCGGACCATGCTCGTGATCACCTACGACGAGTGGGGCGGCTTCTACGACCACGTCGCGCCCACGACCGCTCCGGACGTCAGCCCGACCACCGCCCTCCGCGGCTTCCGGGTCCCCACCGTCGTCATTTCCCCCCGGGCCCGTCGGGGGCAGGTTGCCCACAACACCTACGACCACACGTCCGTCCTCAAGGCCATCGAGTGGCGTTGGGGCCTGTCGGCACTGACCCCGCGGGATACAGCCGCGCGCAACCTCGCCGAGGTCCTCGACTTCTCCTCTGCTGCGAACACGGAGGCACCGGCCTATCTGATCCCGCCCTTCGTTGCCACCGCATGCGCGCCGGGGCCGCTCGCTGGCCCCGAGGAGTCGGAGTGGTCCTCCCTCAAGACCAAGGCCGCCGCGGCCGGATGGAGCATCCCGTGAACCCCCGTTCTGCCCTTCGCGCCACGACGATCACCCTGCTGGCCGCCGCCCTCCTGTTCGTCGGTTCCGCGTCCGGGCAGCCGACGACCACCGAAGCAGCAACCGGCAACGGTGCCTACGTGCCGCCCATCAAGCATGTCTTCGTCATCAACATCGAGAACAAGGGCTACGACGCGACATGGGGGCCAGGATCGGCAGCCCCCTACCTCGCCCAGACGCTCCGCACCAAGGGTGTGCTGCTCAACACGTACTACGGCACAGCACACAACTCCCAGCCCAACTACGTCGCTCAAGTCTCCGGGCAGGGACCCAACCCCCAGATGCAGGGCGACTGCCAGATCTACTCCTCGTTCGCCCGAACCGGCACTTCGAGCCCGGGTCAGGCCACAGGTGACGGCTGCGTCTTCCCCGCGTCGGTCCCCAACATCACCGACCAGCTCACCGAGCAGCGCCTGTCATGGAAGGGCTACATGGAGGACATGGGCATCCCCTGTCGCCACCCCGCCATCAACACCCCCGACCCCACGCAGAAGGCCACTGTCGGCGACCAGTACGCCATACGCCACAACCCCTTCATGTACTTCGCCAGCATCATCAACTCTCCGGCGTGCGGTCAGCACGTCGTCGACCTCAACCAGCTGAACACCGACCTGGCGGCCGCCACCACCACACCGAACCTGAGCTACATCACCCCCAACCTGTGTCACGACGGACACGACGCACCATGCGTGGACGGCCAGCCCGGCGGTCTGGTCAGCGTCGACAACTGGCTCAAGATCTGGGTCCCCAAGATCCTCGCCTCCCCGGCGTTCCGGGCCGACGGCGCCCTCATCATCACCGCCGATGAGTCCGACGGCCCCCAGTCCGACGCCTCGGCCTGCTGCGGTGAAGGACCCGGACCCAACTCACCCCTTCCCGGCATCACCGGTCTGGGTGGCGGACGGGTCGGCGCGCTCGTGCTGTCCCGCTACGTCGCCCCGAACACGTGGAGCACCACCAGCTACAACCACTACTCGCTGCTGGCGTCCGTCGAGGACATCTTCCGTTCGCCACACCTGGGGTACGCCGGGAGCTCGGGACTCAACCGGTTCGGGCTCGACGTCTACAACAGCGGCTGGCAACGATGAGCGGTCCTCGACGAGGAGCGCCATCCAAGCCCATCGCCGGTCCGCGGACTCAAGCGGCCACAGGGAATCGTCATGAAGGGTAACCATTCAGGTGGTTGACGGCGCGCCTGGTTGATCGGCGGCGTGAGGTCGAGGTGCGCCTTCGCAACAAGGACTAGCCTCAGAACGGTGGCTCGGCCACGGCGCGACCTGCCCCCGACCGACGACCTCCGGCTCTTCCTCGCCGACGCGTCCCGGATCGTTGTGCCATGGTCCGGCACCGAGCCCAAGATCAAGATCAAGGTCCATCTCGAGGTCATCGAGGGGGTGGGCGAGCCGGACGCCCGGCAACGGCACGGCATACCGCGTCCGGGCGTCCGGGCGGCTGGCCGCGATCCGCGTCCACCTGGAGCAGCTCACCCAGCTCTGACCGTGCGTCCGGTGTTTCATCTGCTTCCGAGGCATGGTGCGCGCCGTCTCGGGAGCGAGCTCAACCCGTGGTCGATCATGCGCACGAGCCTGCGGGATGCCCCGGCCTCCTTGCTGCCTCACCCGGCTCCCAAGTCAGGTGTTATCAGTTATGTGTTATGTTAGGCACATGAGAATGCACATAGAGTTGGACGACGCGCTTGTGGCTGAGGTGGACCAGTTGGCCGGCGCCCGCGGGCGCAGCGCCTTTGTGCGGACGGCAATCGAGCGCTCGGTACGCCAGGAACAGCGGTGGCGGGCGCTGCGGTCGGCGGCAGGCGCACTCGTCGGCGAGGCCCACGAGTGGGACGCCGACCCTGCAGCCTGGGTCCGCGAGCAGCGTCACAGCGACTCGCGACGCGCTGGGTGACTCGTGCTCTATGTTCTGGACTCCACCGTCCTGATCGACTACCTGAGGGGACGGCCGGCCGTCGAGCGGGTCGAGGCTCTGCATGGTCGGGGTGACACACCCGCCACAACCGCGATCAACGTCGAGGAGATCGTGCGGGGACTGCGGGACACCGAGCACGATGCCGCGCGCCAGCTGTTCGCTGGCTTGGTGGTGCTCCCGGTCGACGGACGCGCCGGATGGCAGGCGGGTGAGTGGAGGCGGGAGCACGCGTCCCGCGGAGTCACCCTGTGGCAAGCCGACTGCCTCGTGGCGGCCACCACGTTGGTGGCCGGCGCTGTCCTCGTGAGCGGCAACCCCAAGGACTTCCCGACGGCCGAGATCGAGGTCGTTTACTGGCCGGTCGGTGAATAGCCAAAAGGGTTCAGACTGACCCTGCAGTGGAACGGGTCCGAGGTTCGCGCGCACTTTCGACCCAGGGCGGCATGACGCTCGTCGTCGACGCGGCCGACCTGTAGCGACGGCCTGCTCAAACCCATCGTGCTGAACGCGAGACCCATGCAGAGGCTTTCCGCCTCTACGAAGGGCCCAGCCCCTCCGGTCCACGTGCCTGCGAGCCATTCAGCTTGTGGCGACGGGTGCCAGCCCCGAACGGCGGAGTGATCGTGGTGTTGATCGAGGGCTCTCGGGCTTGCCCGGGGCGAACGGGACCTTCGCCGGCGCTGGTCGTCAGGACCAGCCACTGACCCGGTCAGCGGTAAGACCCCGCGGGAGTGCGGATCCCCGATGGCCAGCTGTGGACTACCTTGGAGCGGACCCTTTCTGATCTGCTGTCATTGGCTTCGTGTTCGACAGTGACTGCGCCGGCCTGACGTATGCCGTGGTGACGGACGAGCTGGTCCGTGCTGCGTCCGCCGTCATGGAGATCACTCCCGCGGCGAAGGACGCGGCCATCGTGACCCTGCCACAGATCATCTCGGCCGTTGGGTACGGGCGGCTCGAGGTGACCCTGCGTGACTTCTGCGCACGGTGGGACATCGGGCTGAGTCACCTCGTGGGTTACGGCGACACGATGTCTCGGCGTCTGGACCCGTGTTCGCAGGGCTACGTCGACAACGAGCACGCCGCCCGGGGCGACGATAAACAGCTGATGTCCTGCACGCCCCCGACTCTGCCGCAGGAGGCAGCCTCGATCATCACCCCATCGATCATCACCGTGGGCACCGGCCAGCACTTGGGTCCGCATCGGCCACCCCGGCGCTCAGGGATGAGCGCCCAGCTCGAGTCCGACCTCGCCTCCAGCGCCGCCAGAGGTGCTGGTCCCGGGGGACCTGCACGGGTTCGCCCTCGCTGCCGACACGTTGCGTGGGCAGGCCGGCCTGCTCGACGGCACCGTTGACACCCTGTCCCGGATCGAGGTGACGAACCGGCGCGGTCAGGCCAGCACCGGCTTCCTCGACGTCATCCAGGTCGAGCCCGGCCGCTGGCGCACCACAGCGGACGCCTTCACCGCAGCAGCCACGGCTCTCGACAGCTACTCGGCAAGCCTGGCACCGGCGCGCGAGCTGACGAGGACCTGACATCCACTGGACAAACCTCCTCGGCACCTATCTGCACGACGACTGGCCCATTCAACACCATGACGTCTGGGCCGCGGTCAGGGCCTTCGTGACCGAGAGCTGCTCGGAGATCACCGACGGCGCGCACGCCCAGGTGTCCAATCTCCTGCTGGAGGGGATGACGGAAACTCAACTGCTGCAGGTGCTCGACGAATAAGACTGCAGCTACTACCCGCCGGGGGACAACTCGACGGCGACCGGATTCCTCACCCGCCTCGAGGTCGAGCTGCGACCTGTCAACTTCGCCTCCGCAGAACGGTCGGACGCGATCTCCCGGCACCGTGCACAGGTCCTGAGGGCCGACGTCGCGAAGGCTCGCGCTGAGCCGGGCCTCAAGGGCCTCCTCAGCAACTACCTGCACTGCGGTTGGGTCGATGACTACGAGTCCAGCTGGGACGCGGTCGCGGACTTCGTCGTCACCGCCAACGAGCACGAGGTCCGCCTCGCCCACGACGAGCTCGTCAACCTTCTCGCCCGGACCTGGCCGACGTCGATCTCGACGCGGCGGTCAACGACGACTACAGGCCCGGCTCCATCACCCAGTCCGAGGGACTCACCTTGCGACAGTTCCTGGCCCAGCTCGAGCTGGAGCTCCGACCCTCGACACCGGCCTGACCGATCTCGTCCGGCGACCAGACGCGACGATGCTCAACGGTTACCGTGTCCTCACCGAGGGCCGTGCGCATTCGGTCGTCGTAGCCCTGGGTCCCGGTCGCCATGAAGCTGATGTCGAGCTCACCGAACGTACAGGTGAGGTACCAGGTGCCAACGTTGGCAAGTGATGCACCGTCGTGGGAGAAGGGGAGACCTTCGGGGACCCCCCGTGATGCGGCTGCGTGTGCCTCCGTCGAGGTGAACGATCCTTCGCGCGGACGCTGCGCACATCGCCGAGATTGATGAAGTCGCCTTGCGCGAATTGATATACGTGCAAGGGTTCATCAGCGCGGAGCGATCGGCGCCGCAAGGATCAGTGCGTCCCGGCGAACCAGCCAACCGTCCATGCGAGGGCCACCGCTTCCAGCTGGGAATTGACACCGAGCTTGGCCAGGACGCTACGAATCTGGCTGCGCACCGTTGCCTCCGACACCACCGCGGTGGCGGCGATGGTCTCGGCTCGCTGGCCGTGCGCCAAGCCGGCCAGCACCGTCCGCTCTCTGGGCGTCAGGGACTGGAAGGGCGCGAGGTCCCGGCTGCGGGCTGCCCGAGCAACTCGAAGCTCTGCCATCAGGTCATAGCGACGTGCAGTGCTCAGAACCACCCGCTGCGCTACGACATCGAGGACGGTGGACAGCAACTGCTCGAACGGCGCCGTCTTGGCCAGGAGCCCGACCGCCCCCTTTTCCACGGTCTCGGCCAGTCGCACCCGATCGGTGGTGCCGCTGACCACGAGCACGCGCGCGCCGAGCGCGGTCAGCGGCTGCACCAGGGCCACGCCGTCGCCGAGCGCACCAAGGTCCAGGTCGAGCAGGACCACGGCAGGTCGCTGCGTGCGCACCTGCTGGAGCAACGTGGCACGGTCGACGAGGTCGGCGACCTGCGCGGTGCAGCCCTGCGCGTCCAGCGCGATAACGAGGCTCTGGGCCAGCAGAGCATGGTCTTCGACGACGAGGACGGTGACCGCCCCCCGGTCGAGGTCGGCCGCGGCACTGTCCTCGGCCAGCCGCAGACCTGGGATTGCTTGCCCGACTGGATCGGTGGTTCTCATCACGGCTTCGCGCGGAGCAATCATCACGGCGTCGCGCGGAGCAAGTTGGGCCGTAGGTCGACGCAACGGACCGTTTCGACGACATCGGACTGGTCGGCAGACCAGTCTGGCTCGGGCGCCTGGAGCACCTGCCGGGACGACGGCGCGCGGTCGACCTCCTTCCGCGCGAGGGGGAATGTGGCGACGAAGCACGCCCCTCCCCCCGCGGGAACGCGCAATCGCAGGTCGCCGTGCATACGCCGTGCGAGCTGACGCGCGTTGTGCAACCCGAGCCCGGACCCCGGAACGCCTAGGGCGATGGGTCTGGCCCCGCGGAAGGACCGTTCAAACACGTGAGCGGCTTCACTCGCCGACAACCCGGGTCCCCAGTCACGCACCTCGAGGGTGGCCACGTCACCCTGGACCCGCGAGCTCACCCGCACGACGGAGCCGGGCGCGTGTACGCGCGCGTTCACGAGCAAATCCGAGACCAGCGTCGCGATCTCGGCGGCCTGTCCTCGGATGTGGACCTCCGAGATGTCAGTGGTGACGACCAGCCCTTGCTCACGTTCGGCCACCACCACGGATTTCACGGCAGACTCGAGGTCGAGCACGCGCTCCTCGGCGACCTCCGGCACGTCTGGGTCGACGAGATGGTTCAGCCGGGTCAGCTCGGCACCCACAGCGTCCTCGAGCCGGCGCCGTACACCGGGGTCGAGGCTGTCCTCGTACTTGCGAAGACTGCCCGTTGCTGCGCGCAGACCGGCGAGCAGTGAGCGAATCTCGTGGAGTCGTTCGCTCTCCTCGGCGAGGCGTCGGCGGTCCTCGTCCTGCATCGCGCTCAGATCCTGAAGCATGCTCGTCATGCCCGCGGTCGTGCTGACAAGGGCCGCCCGCGCGGACATGGCGGCGCCGAAGAATGCGAAAGTGCCGGCGAGGGCTTCCAGCCCCAAGGCGACCAGCTGGGACCCTGACCAGGCCCCCCTGCCGAACGCGCGGACGATTGCCGCCACCGCGAGAACCACCAGGACGTCTGGCAGCCACGCCAGCCGAGCTCGATCAAGCCTGAACACCTGTGCGCCCGCGAACAGCCAGCCGGCGGCGACCAGTCCGCTAAGCACTATCCGAACGGACGCGGGCATGGCCATCCCCGCCACGAGTAGAGCCCTCACGACGGGAGCGAGCGCCAACAGCGCGAGCAAAGCAACGGGGCCGCTCTCCCGGGTGAGCAGTCCCCGCAGCGACGTTGCATCGTGCACCTCGGGAACGGCGGCGGCAACGATTAGAAGCAGGACAGCAAGCGCAGCGCCAGCCGTGGTCATCACAGGGAACCACCCGGCTTTCCCTGCTGATGTCGCGGATACGGCAGCGGCTAAGGCAAGGACGAGCAGTGCCCCGCAGGCGAATCCGACGGAAGTGCGGGCCGACCAGCGTCCGCTCAGCAATCCGAGACTCGCCGCGCCGAACAGGATGGCGGTCTGCAGGTGTCTCAGCACCGACTCGATCTGCTCCACGTTGGCCGGCGTGACCAGCAACGGCAGCGCGCTGGCGGCCGCAACCATGAGGACGGCCAGGACTGCGACGACCAACAGCCTCCGTCGGCTCTCGATGGACGACCCCTGTACCACTATCGAGAATCCGTGTTACGGAGCGTCAGAGACTCTCCACGGTGAGTAACAGATGGTCGAATGATGACAGGCATGTATCCCCCGGATCGATGGCCCAAACCATGCTGAGCCTTCACAGCGTAGCAATCATCATCGGGGAACATCCTCAATCCGCGGTATCACCCAGAAGCCGCCATCACCACAGCAGGTCGCCGACGGTTATCAGCCTGGACCCACCAGTCGGTGACGCTATCGGGCGGGTCGTAACACGCGAATGCCTGTGTGGGGCATGAAAATTGGACTCGCGAAGGGTTGGTTCAACCGAGGTTGGCGTGAATCCACCGACGGTCACTCCTGAAGGTCTGAGGGCTGGTCTCGAGGGAAATTCTGCGGCGGGTGCGGTCCGTGGCGTGCGGTATCGGCCGGTCTGTCCGGCTCTTCCACGTTGAGGTGTTTCCTTGGGGCCGTTGTGGCCGGGGTGGTCTGGTGGTGGGGGTGGTCCAGAGGTCTTCCCAGGCGAGGCTGACCTCGATATCGTTCAGTTAGTGATGGCGCACTTCTCGATCGGGATGGTGCTGTCCTCGGAGGGGTCGTACGAGGATGTGCTGGGGCAGCTGACGGACGGGTTGTCGTGGGTCTGAAGCGCCCCGGGTTTGGTGGAGGGTCTAATTCCACGGAAGGGTGGAGTTATGCCAGCACCGAGGAAGTACCCGGATGAGCTGCGTGACCGGGCGCAGCGGTTGGTCGCGGAGGCGATGAGCGAGGATCCCTCGTTGTCGATGAACGGCGCGGCGAAGCGGATCGCGCCCAAGGTTGGGGTCGTGCCCGACACGTTGCGCGGCTGGGTCCGGCGGGCCGAGATCGATGACGGCCGCCGGCCGGGGACCACCACCGGGGACGCCGCCTCGATCCGCAAGCTGCAGGCCGAGGTCCGTGAGCTGAAGCGGGCCAACGAGATCCTGCTCGCGGCATCGTCTTTCTTCGCGCGGGAGCTCGACCCGCGACTGCCGTGGTGACCGCGTTCATCGAGGCCCACCACGAGAGGTTCGGGGTCGTGCCGATCGGCAGGGTGCTCACCGAGCACGGCTGCCCGATCGCCCCGTCCACCTACTACGCGGCTCGTTCCCGGGCCCGCTCGGCGCGGGCAGTCCGTGACGAGCTGGTCCTGGACGAGGTGTGCCGGGTCCACCAGGCCTCCCGGGGCGGGTTGTACGGGGCCCGGAAGGTCTACCACCAGCTGCGCCGGGAGGGCGTCACCGTGGAGGGGTCCCCAGTCGCGCGGTGCACGGTGGAGCGGTTGATGAAGGCTGCTGGCCTTAAAGGGGTTCGGCGTGATCGCAGGGTCCGGACCACGATCCGCGACGCCGCCGCGGCACGCCCTGCGGACCTGGTCAAGCGGGACTTCACCGCAACCCGCCCGAACGAGCTGTGGGTGCTCGACTTCACCAACGTGGCCACCTTCGCCGGGTTCGTGTACGTCGCGTTCGCGATTGACGTCTTCTCCCGGATGATCGTGGGATGGCGAACGGCTCGGTCGATGAAGACCGATCTGCCGCTGGACGCGTTGGACATGGCGTTGTGGCACCGCGGCCGCGCCGGGCACGACGTGAACGGTCTCGTGTACCACTTCGACGCCGGGTCGCGGTACACCTCGATCCGGTACACCGACCGGCTCGTCGAGGCAGGCCTGCAGGCCTCCATCGTGACTGTCGCGGACAGCGATGACAACGCCCTGGCCGAGACGGTCAACGGGCTCTACAAGGCCGAACTCGTCTACTGGGAGGGGCCCTGGCGCGGCGCGGACGACCTCGAGCTCGCGACACTCGGCTGGGTCGACTGGTTCAACCACACAAGGATCCACTCGTCCTTAAAGTACGCCACTCCAGCAGAGGCCGAGGCTGAGTACTACCGTCACAACCACGCCGCCGAGCAGCCGCTCGCGGCAGAACTGACCGTCTAGCAAACCCGGGGCGCTTCAGTTGGCCCTTCGGAGCCGCCCTGCGGGGGGAGGCTTCAAACCGCCTCGTGCTGCGTTGGGTTCACCAGTCAAGATACGAGGGCGTCGGATTCCTTGGTGGCATTCTTGGCGGGAACGACCAGTCGCCAGATCAACAAGAGTGCCAGCCCGCCAACGAAGATGGAGGCGATGCCGATGGGCTTCTTGAGGAAGATCAGGACGTATCCCAGGCCGGGTAGTCGCATGGCGACAACGCCCTGGACCTGGTCGGGGCGGATGTCCCAAGCGTCTGGAGTACGGTTCGCATCGCCCTTGGTATGGATGAGCCCCGGTTCAAGCTCGGCAACGCGGTGGGTCACCAGATCAGTGGTCAGGCTCGAGTGGCGGAACGTGATGATCTCGCCCGGCCGGTACGCGCCCTTCGGCGGGCCGTCCAGCACTGCGTCACCAGCCACGAGGGCGGGGGCCATAGATCCGGTATTCACGATGTAGAGGTGATAGCCGCCGGTCCAGGCCAGGACCCCGGCGGTCGCCATCGCCGCGATCAACACCGTCACGAGCAACAGGCTGGTCTTGCGGACGACCGACATAGCTGACATTCCCCTCACCACGAACCGGTGGTGGGCCACGTTATTCCGCGGCCCACCACCGGTCGGCGGACTAGATGCGAAACGAAACTGTTCGATACCTAGCGCGTGACGTTGTTCACGTCATTCGGTAGGATGCCGTGTTGCGTCGCCACAAGCCTGAACGGGGCAATTACCACCGGTCCCTGGTTCTGGGCCGTGTCAGCCCGGAGCAACTTGGTGTAGCCGAAGGTGATATCGGCAGCTCCTGTTTGGCCATAGCTCAGGTTGTCGCCGAGCTTGATGGCGTTCGGGACGGGGCAGTAGGGGGGGTAGCCGGTGGTAGCGCTGGTAGCCTGTTCGGCGTTTCCGCCGTGGCCGTTGGTGTCAACTCCGCAAGAGTCGGTGCCACCGGGATTGGCAGCGGTCGTCAGGTTGTACGAGGTGAACAACGTGTTGTTGCCCTGCATGACGGCGAAGTGGCCGTAGCGACCCAGAGCGGGCTTCTCGCCGAGAGTTCCCTTTTGCCCGTTGAGGAAGGCCGTATCGCTCGTCGGAAGCGTCGGGAATACGAGCCAGATGTCTTCGGTACCGCTGCCGGCTGCCGTGTAGGACACGGCCTGCTTCGTGAACTCCCCTGGAAGCAACTTGGTGAAGTTCAAATCCAGGCTGCTAGTTGGGTTGACTATGACGGCACCAGTCGACGCGTTGATCGACCCTGGGTGAGAGTCGCTGAAGTAGGCACCTGTGGTGCCTACGCCAGCGGCGGCGAGCGCGAGAGCCGCCACGCCGACTGCGCCGGCAAGGAACTTGCGGGAACGTGCCATGAGGAGTCTGCTTCCTAAACATGTAATGCCGGTGCGGCTGCGAGCGCCTCCGCCAAAGAGAACGATCCTTGGCCGAGTCATCGCGATCATCACCAAAATTGATGAACCTCAGTGCAAAAATTGATGATCCCGTTGGGCAGATGAATCGTCCGCCAGCTCGCCGGCCGCGTCGAGAACGGACGCTTAAGCACCAGCGACCCGACGCTGCTGGCAAAGCCCGGGATGGCGCGGATAGCCCGGAGTTGCTGCCCTACGGCGTGCCAAGGCTAGGTCGCGGGCGCCTCGGTCAATGATGAACGACAGGACTGATGGCATCCAACCAGCTGGCTACCAAGGAAACGGACACCTACAGAGTCCCGTCAGCCAGTGAGGACGACGACCACGGCAACGCCGTTGGAACGCTGCCCGTCGGGCTATACGAGAGGTGTGACCGTAGCCTCGGCAAAGTCGGTTCATGGGGTGGCGAGGGGCTCGACGGGTCGTTGGCTGTCGCGGGTGTGATGTCGTGGGCCGGCGGCGATGCTGGTCCAGCCGGTCAGGCGCAGGAGGCTGATGGCGGTGTCGCGCAGGTGGCCATGACGTGTGGTCCGGAATCGGTGCGTAGCTGGGTCACGCTCTTGACGGTGCGTCGGACCCGCCTCGACCTGGCTCGACTTCCCCAGCGCCTCGGCTGCGTGCCCAGCTCAAGGCCTTTGCCGTGGACCCAGGTCCCCCGCGACCTCCCATCGAGAACGTCCTGCACTGCGTCCGCGACGTCGTCTTCGACGAAGACCGCCACCCGGCGTCCGTGGCTGGTGCTCACGGTGGGAGGGAACAGATCGCGTACACGATTTCAGTTGTCCTGTGGCCGTTGAGGGTTCGGGGTGCGGCGGACCTGGACGACTTGGGCCGCAACCAGTGTCCTTGGATCCAGGTCGCGACGCTGGTTGTTCTTGACGGTCAGCACGTAGTGCCCTCCACGCTGGTGATGTAGGTCGCGGTGCCGCGTTGGCAGTGCAGGGCGTCCGCGGTGACCACGACCTGCTCCAGGTCGAACCCGGCCAGCAGCAGCGGGAGGGCGGGGATCTCATTGCTCTTCGTGGCGACAGCGCGCTGTCCCGCCAGGACGCCGTTGCCGTGGTGCAGCGCGGCCAGCAGGTGAGGCATGACCGCGCCCTTGGGTGTCCCGCCACGCAGGGACTTTCCGTCGACGGCGAGAACGGTGCGCCCGGCGAGGTGCCCGACCCGGTGGCCATCCAGACTGCCATCCGTTCGTCGAGGTCGTCGCCGTCGACCGCGGCGAGAGTGCGCCTGATCGTGGACTCCGACGGCAGGTTCACGTGGGCGTCGATCCCGAGGCGGGTCAACGCTTCTCGGTTGGTAGCGGCCGCCCACTCACTGATCCCCCAGTAGGGTCCGGGCGCCCGCAGCGACGGCGGCCTGGGCGATCACGAGCACCCTCGAGAGGGGGTGGCGGACCCCGCGCGGGTCCCGCGGGTCGGGGACGGCAGCGAACACCTCGCTCGGCAGCGAACGAGACAGTCCAGGGATGAGACAAGGTGGCACGGCGGCGTGGGACCGCGGTGTCGAGGGTTGAGTGAGATCTCCATCGTCACCGCGACTCCCACGCTCGCTCGACAGCACCTCACGCCACGTCCGTCACACCCGCCCCACCACAAACCGCTGGTCAGCGCCCTACAAGCCGGCTTTGCCGAGGCCCCGGGGAGCCCCCCGCTTGCGGATCGGCGCGTCAGGATCGGTGAGCGCCTGGGAGAGCCGTCCGAGGTTCGCCGGCGTGGCTCGCGGAGTGACGTCGATGTCGCGGGTCGGAGGCTCCGCGGCGTGCGTGCAGTTCGCCGGCGTAGCCTCCGTCGACGACATACTCGACGCCGCGATGGTTGAGCGCCTGGACGATCATCAGCGGGTCAAAGTGCGCGCCGTTCACGCCTTCGCCGTGGCTCTCTTCCGCTCTCGCAGCGCGCCGGGGACGGCGTCGCGATCCTTCGCCACCCGGCCACCTGATGGCGATCCCACGCCTCGCGCTCCGCTGAGGGGCGATGCTGCTCCAGTTCGCCCAGGACGTCGTCATGATCGTCGTAGGGCACCAGCTATATGCGCAGCTCGCAACCTGCCGCTTTTGAGGAGCCGCATCAGTGTCGGCAGCGTCGCTTGACGACGGTCATGCAGGTAGGCCGAGACGATGGACCTGTTCACACCGGGAGAGAGCAATTCGTCGGAGCTGCTCACGTCAACGATCGTATCCCTCACACTGGTTGCGCATCGGTGCTGTTCTCCAGAGGCGGGTCAGCGGAGGATGCCGACGACGACGAGCAGGATCGGCACTGCCAGCGCCGCGATGTCGAGCGGCTGCCAGGTCCGGGTCAGCGTCCCCCCGGTCTGTGCCTCAGGGCGTCCCTCGGCTGCGAGCTCGCGCCACTCGTCCATGGCCGACTCGAGCAGTCTGGAGGCGCTGCCGACCGTCGTGCCTTCCTTCGGCGCAGGCGCGACATCCTGCTGCGACGCGCGCCCCAGGGCGCCGAAACCCAGCATGCCCTGGCTTGCCGGCCGTTCGATGTGCGAGGCGATGGCCCACGCGGGGTAGGCGTGGTCACCGGAGTAGACCTCGAGGTTCCAGCGCGCCGAGACGTCCTGCACCTGCGACCACGGGATGACGGTCCGGCGGATCGGGTTGTCGAGGTGGATCCCGTGCAGGGTGATGACGACGCACGGGCGCACGAGCAGGACCCAGCCCATGGCCGCACCGAGGAGCATCAGACCGATGAGGACCAACGACGGCTCACCGCTGACGATCGAGGCGAGGGCCATGCCGACGCAGGCGACAATGGCGACGGTCCCCAGGGCGATGGACCCCCGCTGGCGCAGGGTGCGCAGAGCCTCTGGCGCGGGAGCAGAACGGGCCATGCGGTGGACGTCTCCAGAACGGCTGACACGCCCGGGTTCACCGGGCCGGATGGGCCATCTTCTCACGCACCGACGGCCCCGGAGCAGCACCCGTCCCCCGCGCCGTTGCCCGTAGACTCCCGTGGTGACCTCACCAGCCGTCAAGGGCGACGCCGCGGCGCTCGCCCGCGACCTCCTCGGCGTCGGGCGCCTCACGAACAGGGCGTTGACGACCTGGCTCCACGGACTCCCGGGGGTCGACCAGGTCGGGTGCGAGGGCCGGGCCGCGTCTCTCGGCACCCGCTCGATCAAGACGACCGCCAAGGCCTGGGCCATCGACATGGCGATCTCGATGATCGACCTCACGACGCTTGAGGGCTCCGACACGCCCGGCAAGATCAGGTCGCTCTGCGCCAAGGCGCTCGTCCCCGACCCGCACGACCCGACCACCCCTCGTCCCGCTGCGGTCTGTGTCTACGGCGACATGGTCGGGACTGCCAGACAAGCGTTGGGAGACAGCGGGATCCACGTGGCCGCCGTCGCCACGGCCTTCCCCTCAGGACGCGCGAGTATGCCGGTCAAGCTCGCCGACACCCGCGCCGCCGTCGCCGCCGGCGCTGACGAGATCGACATGGTCATCGACCGGGGGGCCTTCCTCTGCGGTGACTACCTGCGCGTCTTCGACCAGATCGTCGCCGTCAAGCAGGCGTGCCGCCGCGACGACGCCCCCGACGCGCACCTCAAGGTCATCATGGAGACCGGCGAGCTCGTGACCTACGACAACGTCCGCCGCGCGTCCCACCTCTCGATGCTGGCGGGGGGTGACTTCATCAAGACGTCCACCGGCAAGATCGCCCCCGCCGCGACGCTGCCGGTCACGATGATCATGCTCGAGGCGGTCCGCGACTGGCAGGAGCTCACCGGCACCCAGGTCGGCGTCAAGCCGGCCGGTGGCATCCGCACGACCAAGGACGCATTGAAGTACCTCGTCATGGTCAACGAGGTCGCCGGCGACGCGTGGCTCGACCCCGACTGGTTCCGCTTCGGGGCGTCGGGCCTGCTCAACGACCTGCTGCTGCAACGGCACAAGCTCACTACCGGTGCCTACTCCGGCCCTGACTACGTCACGATCGACTGAGGAACCACCACCATGGCCACGTTCGAGTACGCCCCCGCTCCCGAGTCGCGGACCGTCGTCGACATCCACTCCTCCTACGGTCTGTTCATCGGCGGCCAGTTCGTCGAGGGCAGCGCCGGGACGAGCTTCAAGACCATCAGCCCCGCCACCGAGGAGGTCCTCGCCGACATCACCCAGGCGAGCGCCGCCGACGTCGACCGCGCGGTCAGGGCCGCCCGCACGGCATACCGCGGGGTGTGGGGCCGGATGTCCGGGACCGACCGTGGCAAGTACCTCTTCCGCATCGCCCGCATCATGCAGGAACGCGCCCGCGAGTTTGCGGTGCTCGAGACCCTCGACAACGGCAAGCCGATCAAGGAGTCCCGCGACGTCGACATCCCCCTGGCAGCAGCGCATTTCTTCTACCACGCGGGATGGGCCGACAAGCTGGAGTATGCCGGGCTGGCACCCGCCGGGGGCGGGCCGCCGCGACCGGTGGGCGTCGTCGGGCAGGTGATCCCGTGGAACTTCCCGCTGCTCATGCTGGCCTGGAAGATCGCCCCGGCGCTCGCGTGCGGCAACACCGTCGTCCTCAAGCCGGCCGAGACGACGCCGCTGACCGCGTTGCTCTTCGCCGAGGTGTGCCAGCAGGCCGACCTCCCACCGGGCGTCGTCAACATCGTCACCGGCGCGGGCGAGACCGGCCGGGCGCTCGTGGAGCACGCCGGCATCGACAAGGTCGCCTTCACGGGGTCGACCGACGTCGGCCGGGCCATCGCGAGGTCCATTGCCGGCACCCGCACACGGGCCACCCTCGAGCTGGGCGGCAAAGCGGCCAACATCGTCTTCGACGACGCCCCGATCGACCAGGCCGTCGAGGGCATCGTCAACGGCATCTTCTTCAACCAGGGCCACGTCTGTTGCGCCGGATCCCGTTTGCTGGTGCAGGAGTCGGCGCACGACGAGGTCGTCAGCAAGCTCAAGCGCCGCCTCGCCACCATCCGGGTCGGGGATCCGATGGACAAGAACACCGACCTCGGAGCGATCAACTCGGCAGCCCAGCTGGCCCGCATCCGTGAGCTGTCCGACATCGGTGAGGCCGAGGGCGCCGAGCGCTGGAGCCCGCCCTGCGACCTGCCGGGCCGCGGATTCTGGTTCCCCCCAACGGTCTTCACGAACGTCGCCCAGACCCACCGGATCGCGCAGGAGGAGGTCTTCGGGCCGGTCCTGTCGGTGCTGACCTTCCGGACCCCACAGGAGGCGGTGGCGAAGGCCAACAACACGCCCTACGGTCTCAGCGCCGGGGTGTGGAGCGACAAGGGCTCGCGGATCCTGTGGATGGCAGACCAGCTGCGGGCCGGCGTCGTCTGGGCCAATACCTTCAACAAGTTCGACCCGACGTCGCCGTTCGGCGGCTACAAGGAGTCCGGATACGGCCGCGAGGGCGGCCTCCACGGACTCGAGTCCTATGTCACGACCGGAGCCGGACAGTGACTCCCACCTCGACCCGCGCCACCTCGACGCGGTCCGGCACCGACGCGCGCCTCGACGTGCGCAGGACCGTCAAGCTCTACATCGGCGGGGCCTTCCCCCGCAGCGAGTCCGGGCGCTCCTACGTCGTCTCCGACACCCGGGGGCGATTCCTGGCCAATGCCGCCCAGGGCTCGCGCAAGGACGCCCGCGACGCCGTCGTCGTCGCCCGGGGTGCCCTCGCCGGCTGGGCCGGCGCCACGGCATACAACCGGGGTCAGGTGCTCTACCGCGTCGCCGAGGTGATGGAGGGCCGCTTCGACCAGTTCGCCTCCGAGGTCGCCGCCGCCGAGGGGCTCACCCCGGCCCGGGCCCGCGCCTCTGTCGCCGCGGCCATCGACCGCTGGGTCTGGTATGCAGGGTGGTCCGACAAGATCGCCCAGGTCCTCGGCGGCCTCAACCCCGTCGCCGGACCGTACTTCAACATCTCAGCCCCGGAGCCGACCGGCGTCGTGGCGGTGCTCGCGCCCCAGGCGTCGTCGCTGCTCGGCCTCGTCTCGGTCCTCGCCCCGGTCATCGTCTCGGGCAACACCGCAGTCGTCCTGGCGAGCGAGGAGCGCCCCGTCCCGGCGATCACCCTGGCCGAGAGCCTCGCGACGAGCGACGTCCCCGGCGGCGTCGTCAACATCATCACCGCGCGCACGGGCGAGGTAGCGCCGTGGCTGGCGTCGCACCGCGACGTCAACGCCATCGACCTGGCCGGGGCCGCCGGCGCCGACGGCGTGGTCTGGGGCGACCTGGAGCGCGAAGCCGCGGGCAACCTCAAGCGGGTCCTGCGCCCGTCCGGCACCGGTGCCGCAGCCGTCGAGCCGGACTGGACGGTGACGCCCGACCTCGGCCGGCTCCGGGCCCACCTCGAGACCAAGACCGTCTGGCACCCCAAGGGCCGGTGAGCACCCCCGACCTGGCCCGGGTCGTGATCCTCGCCGGACCGTCGGGCTCGGGGAAGTCGCGGCTCGCGGCACGCCTGCACCGTGCCCACGGGTGGCTGGTCGTGCGGCTCGACGACTTCTACCGCGACGGGGACGACCCGTCCCTGCCCAAGACCGACCTCGGCCACACCCACCTCGTCGACTGGGACGACCCGAGGTCGTGGGACGGGGACTCGGCGGTGGACGCCCTGCGGGCGCTGGTCTCGGGTGGTCGGGCGGAGGTGCCCGTCTACGACATCGGGGCGTCCCGGGCCACGGGGAGCGCCCGGGTGCGCGCCGGCGTCGGGCAGCTCGTGGTCGCCGAGGGCATCTTCGGAGCCGAGATCATCCACCGGCTGCGCGACGAGGGCCTGCTCCACTCGGCCTGGTGCATCCGTCACAACCGGTGGATCACCCTCGCCCGCAGGCTCGCCCGCGACCTGTCAGAACGACGCAAGGCGCCGCACATCCTCGTGCGGCGCGGCCTGGCCCGGTGCCGGGCGGAGCCCGCGGTGGTCGCCCGGATGGAACGGCTGGGGGCCACGCGCACGTCACCCGCTCGCGCCGAGGAGCGGCTCTCGCGGGGCTGAACCCGCAGGCCGGTATGGCGACCTCACCAGCCCGTCCGGCGGGCCCGACTGATCGTTGTGGATAGTGCCACGACGTGAACACCTAAGGTGGACAACGACGTTCGGCGGCGACCTCCGAGGGGGTGTCAGTGCTCGGTCCTGGCGTTGTCGTCATGGAGCAGCAGCCGGAGCACGAGGACGCGGGTCAGGTGGGCGGCCCAGCAACGCCTTGGACCCGGCCCGGTGGTTCCGTCTCCGGCGTGGCGTTGGGCGAGGTCTCCGGCGACCTGGCGTCCTGGAAGTCGGCACCCGGCCGGGGGAGCGCAGCCGCGCTGGCAGCGTCGACGGAGTGCACGGGCGATGCAGGTGGTGTCGATCCGAGCGGTGCCCAGGCGTCACCGACGGGGTCCGTGCCGGACTGGCTCCAGGTCGCGCAGTGCGCTGCCCAGCAAGCGCTGGCCGAGCCGGCGCGGCGTCACAGCGCGGATGGTCTGGCCGCGGCGATGCGCTCATCGGCCAGCTCCGGATCAACGTCTCAGGATGTCCGGCGGCTGCGCGGGTCGCCCACCGACTCGGCGACAGCAGGTGCGGAGTCCGCACCGTGACCGCTCCGACCGGATTGTGGGGGCGGGGCCCCCGCGTCGCGCTCGAGCCGGCGTCCATCGCCGGGATGGGCCTGCTCGTGCAGGTCGACCTACGGCCCAGCTTCGTCGTGGCCGCGCTGCCCATGCTCCTCGTCGGCATCAAGCTCGGACTCAGTCCGACCGCAGACGGCTGCAGACACCGAGCGTCGAGCGACCTCGGGGGCGGAGACGCCGCCGTTGTCACCGTGGACCTCGGCCCTGACGACCGCGACCGCTGCAAAGGTGGCGGCTGTGTGCCTGACCGGCGTGAGCCGCCTCGATCGCCGTGGGGGCGGTCGTCTGTCGGATGCTTCTCCCTCAGAGCGGAAGCACCGCCGGCGAAGTCTGGCGCCCGGGGGCCGGGGATCAGGCCCCGGTCTGCCCGTCGACGCCCTCCCGAAGAAAGTCGGCGTGCCCGTTGTGCCGGGCGTACTCGTGGATCATCTGCATGAAGACCCACCGCAGCGACACCCACTCGTCCCACTTGTCCTGGTAGCCCGTGACGTCCAGCGACTCCGCCGCGCCCTCGACCACCCGCGCGGCCGTCACCTCCGCCTCCCAATACGCGAACGCCTCGCCCATGTCGGCGGTCGTCGCGTCGTAGGCCTCCTGGAAGTCGAACCGGTCCGACCACACCAGCGGGATGTCCTCACCGGCGATGACCCGGCGGAACCATGTCCGCTCGACCTCGGCCAGGTGCCGGACCAATCCGAGCAGCGACAGCGTCGAAGGCGGCATCGACTGGCGCCGCAACTGTTCCTCGGTCAGGCCCTGGCACCTGAAGGCCAGTGTCGAGCGGTGCCAGTCGAGCCAGGCCCGCAGCATCGCCCGCTCTTCAGCCACGACCGGAGGGTCCACGCGTTCGTCATTCATGGGCCCTGCTTACCAGCCGGGTGCCACAGCCGATCACGTAGCTGCTGCACGTCCTCACTCGTAGGGTCCGCTGAGGGCAGCGGTCGCCGCGTCCCGTTGGGTGTCCCGCTGGGCCACCGACCACTCCCGCGTCGGCCGGTCGATCGCGACGGTCGTCCAGCCACCGCCGTCCTCGTTGCTGATGTGGACGAGCGGCGTGTCGCGACCATGTTCCACCCGCACCCAGTCCTGCGGGCGGTGACCGCTCGAAGCGGCCTGTCGCGCCACCACGGCACGGGGTCCGGCGGTCAGGGCTCATCATGAACCGGACGAGGCGTCGTGCGCTGCGGTCGCGCTGATACCTTTGCCGCACGGTGAGAGAGAGCGAGGTCAGGGGGGGTCGTGTCGGCACGGTGGACTCGGGAGTGTCGGCCGTGAGCGGGTTCGGCCCACCTCCCGGCGCGCCCGGCGAGGAGCCACGTCAGCGTCGCCCGACCTACCTGCCGCCCGGCGGGCTCGACCACCCGCAGGCCCCACCCCACGGCGCTGCGGGTATGCCGGGTGAGTCCTTCCCCGGTGCCCTCGCCGCGCCGGGCGCAGACGCCGGCACCACGGCATACCAGCGCCGCCCGTCGGTAAGTCGGGCGGCGAGCCACGTGCTCGCGGCCACCGCCCACAAACCGGGGATCATCTCCCTGCGCCCGATGTCCACCGGCGACCTGCTCGACGCAGCGGTCAAGCACTTCCGGCGCAACCCCGGCCCGGTATGGGGTCTCGCGCTGGTCGTCCTCGCGATCGCCATCGTCCCTTCGCTCCTGGTCTCCGGGTTGGCCCTGAGCGGGTCGTGGTACTCCGCCCTGGGCCTCGACTCGCTCATCGACGCGACGAGCGCCACGACCCTTCTCACGGCCGTCGGGGTCGGGCTGGCTGCCTCGCTCCTCTCCGGACTGCTCGCCCACTCCGTCGCGGAAGCCACCCTCGGTCGTCGGCCGCAGCTCGGGGAGCTCTGGGCAACCGCCCGACCTCGGCTGCTCCCCCTCATCGGCCTGCAGCTGCTCGTCATCTCAGCCCTTGCCCTTCCCGTCGTCCTCCTCGTCATCCTCGTGGCCGGTCTCGCCGACGCCCCGGGCCTTTTGCTGGTCGTCGTGGGGGTGGCGCTCGGCCTGGCTGTCGTGGCCTGGTCGGTGTTCGTCGCGACCCGCACGGCCCTGGCCGCGCCGGCCCTCGTGCTCGAGAGGCTCGGGGTCCGCAGTGCCCTGCGTCGCGGCTGGGCCCTGTCGGCGGGATCGTTCTGGCGGGTCAGCGGCACGGCGTTCGTCGTCGCAGCCCTCGCCCTCGTTGTCTTCGTCGTCATCGACCTGCCCCTCAACCTCGTCGGCGCGCTGCTGCGGCTCACGGCCGACCTCACGCCGTCCGTGGACGACCTCGTCGGGGGGCTGGCCATCAACCTCTCGACCGTCCTGGCCGCCTCGGTCGTCATCCCGTTCGTCGCGGGTGCCAGCACGCTGCTCTACATCGACCAACGGATGCGCAAGGAGGGGTTCGACCTCGTCCTGCTTCGGGCGGCCAGCACGCGCCTGGGAGGCCCGCGGTGAGGGCACTGTCGGCCCCAGCGAACGCCCTATCGAACGCCCTCGCGAATGTCTTCGGGAACGCCTTCGAAAACGTCTCGGGGAACGCCCTCGGAGCCGAGCTCGGCGCCCGGGTCGGGACCGCCCTCAACGCCATGTCCGTGTCGGGCACGGCCGTCCCGGCGGACCTCGACCCGTCCGGCGACGAGGCACGCCGGTGGGCCGCCGACGAGCTCGCCAAGGATGGCTACCGCGACACGCGCTCGCTCTTCGAACGGCTCATGCGCTGGCTCGGCCAGCGGCTCGCCGACCTGCAGGACGGCCAGGGGACGGGTGGGGTGAGCCTGCCGCCGTTCGTCATCGCGCTCGTGGTCGTTGCCGCCGCCGTCGGCATCGGCTACCTCCTGACCAAGGTCCGGGTCGAGGCCGCCACGGTCAAGGATCGTCGGACCGTGCTCGGCAGCTCCGCCCTCACCGCGCAGCAGCTGCGCGTCCGGGGAGCGGCCGCGATGGCCGAGAACCGTTGGGACGATGCTGTGCTCGACTACACCCGCGCCATCGCCCGGGACGCCGACGACCGGACACTCCTGACCGACGCCCCGGCGCTGACCGCTCACGAGATCGGGGACCAGCTGGCCGCCGTGTTCCCGGCCCACACCAGCGCCGTGCACGCCTCGACGGACCTGTTCGACGCCGTGGCCTACGGTGGGCGGCGCGCGGCTCGCGCGGACGCCGAGAGCGTGCGCTCGACCGAGGAGACCCTGCGACGGGCGCGACCCGAGCTGATCCGGACGCCCTCGGCGTCGCTGCTGGCTGCGTCGGCGCCCGCTACGTCGTCGCGGGCTGCTCGCGTCGGGGACTCCCCGGTGGACCCCGATCCGGACGCCGCGCAGTCGCTGTGGACCACCGGGACCCGCGGATGACGACGACGACGCTGTGGGACCGATCGACGGTCGACGAAGCGGAGGCGGCGCACACGGGGCCGGCGACGCGACGTCGCCGGCTGAGGTGGGTCGTCATCGCAGCCGTGGTGGCCCTCATCGCCGTCGTGATGACCTGGCAGTCGCCGGGTCCGGCCACCAGAGAGGCTCTCGACCCACGCAACCCCTCCCCCACCGGAGCCCAGGCCCTGGCGCGGGTCCTCGCCGATCACGGTGTCGCGGTGACCGTGGCCCGAGGCCAGACCGAGCTCGAGCGGGCCGGGGCGGACGCCGGGACCACGGTCCTCGTGGCCACCACCGGCGACCTCGCCGAGGAGACGATCGACCGCCTGGCCACAGCCACCCTCGGGGCCAGACGCCTGGTCGTCGTCAACCCCGACCCGTGGGTGGTGCGCTACCTCAGCCCCGACATCGACGTCAAGCAACGTCGGCGCAGCTCCGACGACTTCGCCACCACCGGCACTGGTTGCACGACCACCGACGTGCGCGCCGGAGAGCGGGTCTCCCACTCCCAGAGCGAGTTCCGGCTGCTCGCCTCGTTGCCGGCCGCCGCCTGCCTCACGCATGACGGCCACTCGGTCTACCTCGCCCTGCCAGCCTCGTCACGTCACGCACCTCTGGTCCTGTTCGGCAGCACGAGCGCCCTCACCAACGAGGAGTTCGACGACGCCGACAACGCCGCCATCGTGCTGCGCACCCTCGGGCAGTCTCCCCGTCTCGTCTGGTATGTGCCGTCGATATCGGACGTCCCGGTGACCGACCGTTCCCGGGCCTCCGACCTCCTGCCGCCGTGGCTCGGACCCGGGCTCCTGCTCGTGACAATCGCCGTGCTGTTCGTACTCCTCTGGCGGGGCCGGCGCCTGGGCCGGCTGGTGCGAGAACCGCTCCCCGTGGTGGTCCGCGCCGTCGAGACCACCGAGAGCCGCGGCCGGATCTACCGCCGCGCGAGGGACGCCAGCCGGGCTGCCCTCGTGCTGCAGGACGCGACGCGACGCCGGGCGGCGGGCTACCTCGGGTTGCCGGTCACCGGTTCCCCCGAGACGCTGATGCTCGCCGTGGCCGCCGCCAGTGGCCGCCGCCCCGAGGAGGTCGACCTCCTCCTGCACGGTCCACCCCCGTCCGCCGACAGGCACCTGCTCGGTCTCGCCGCCCAGCTCGCGGCCTTGGAGAAAGAGGTACGCCGCACATGACCGACCCGATGCCCCAGCCCCCGGTCGGCCAGCAGCCCCCGGTCGGCCAGCAGCCGTCTGCGGACGCCGACTCGCAGTCGGACCGTGCCCGACAGGCGCTGCTCGCCGTCCGGAGCGAGGTGGGCAAGGCGGTCGTGGGCCAGGACGCGGCCGTCTCGGGCATCATCATCTGCCTGCTGTCCCGAGGCCACATCCTCCTGGAGGGCGTCCCCGGCGTCGCCAAGACCCTCCTCGTGCGCACCCTCGCGAAGGCCCTGGCCATCGACACCAAGCGGGTGCAGTTCACTCCCGACCTCATGCCGGGTGACATCACCGGCTCGCTGATCTTCGACGCGAAGACGTCGGACTTCGCCTTCCGCGAGGGGCCGGTCTTCACCAACCTCCTGCTGGCCGACGAGATCAACCGCACTCCCCCCAAGACGCAGGCCTCCCTCCTGGAGGCGATGGAGGAGCGTCAGGTCTCGGTCGAGGGCCGGGCCCGGCTCCTGCCCCAGCCCTTCATGGTCGCCGCGACCCAGAACCCCGTGGAGTACGACGGCACCTATCCGCTGCCCGAGGCGCAACTCGACCGCTTTCTGCTCAAGGTCGTGCTGCAGGTGCCGGGCCGCGACGACGAGCTCGAGGTGGTGCAACGGCACGCCCGCGGCTTCGACCCCCGCGACCTCGACGCCGCCGGCATCCGCGCCGTCGCCGGCCCCGACGACCTCACGGCCGGTGTCGAGGCGGTCAAGCGGGTCGGCGTCGCCCCGGAGGTGGCCGGCTACATCGTCGACATCGCCCGCGCGACGCGGGGCGCGCCCTCGCTCTCGCTGGGGGTCAGCCCCCGGGGTGCGACGGCGCTGCTCGCGACGGCCCGCGCCTGGGCCTGGATGAACGGACGCGCCTTCGTCACCCCCGACGACGTCAAGGCCCTCGCCCAGGCCACCCTCGCCCACCGGCTCACGCTGCGCCCGGAGGCCGAGCTCGAGGGAGTCAACGTCGCGTCGGTCCTGGCCAGCTCCATCGGCTCGGTTCCGGTGCCCCGCTGAGGTCCCCGATGCCCTCCCCCCACCTCCTCAACCTCCCCCCGGGACCCCACCACCACCTTGCGTCCGGCACTCCGGTCGCCCCGGCAGCCGACCTGCCGGATACACGCCGTGGCCCGGGGGTGCTCCCGTGGCGGTGAGCGGGCGGCTGCCGCTGCTGCTGCTCGCCGGCCTCGTCGCGGTGGTCCTGCAACCGACCCGCCAGACCGTCCTGGCCTGGGTTGGACTCTGCCTCGCCCTGACGGCGCTCGACCTCCTCCTCGCGGTCAGCCCGAGGCGCCTCGTCCTCGAGCGTGAGACCAGCGCCCAGGTGCGACTCGGCGCGACGGGCTCGACCGCCCTGCTCGTGACGAACTCGGGACGTCGGACCCTGCGGGGGGTCGTCCGTGACGCGTGGCAGCCCTCTGCGGGCGCAGCCACCGACCGGCACCGGGTCCGCATCGAGGCAGGTGAGCGCCGTCGCCTCACCACGGCGCTGTCCCCCACCCGGCGCGGTGACCGGCTGGCGGACCGGGTGACGGTACGCAGCTACGGGCCCCTCGGACTGGGCGCCCGGCAGCGGTCGGTCGATGTCGGTGGCGCGATCCGGGCCCTGCCCCCTTTCCACAGTCGCAAGCACCTGCCGTCCCGGCTGGCGGCCCTGCGCCAGCTGGACGGCCGCTCCGCCGTGCGGGTAAGGGGCCAGGGCACCGAGTTCGACTCGTTGCGCGACTACGTCGAGGGTGACGACGTGCGGTCCATCGACTGGCGCGCCACGGCCCGGCGCCAGCACGCCGTCGTACGGACCTGGCAGCCCGAACGCGACCGGCGCGTCATCCTCGTCCTCGACACGTCCCGCACGTCCGCCGGCCGGGTCGAGGACATGCCCCGGCTCGACAGCGAGATGGACGCCGCCCTGCTGCTGGCGGCGCTCGCGTCCCGCGCCGGCGACCGGGTCGACCTCATCGCGGGCGACCGCTGGGTGCGGGCCCGGGTCACCGCCGCCAGCCGCACGACACTGCTGGGCGACCTCGTGCAGGCGATGGCCCCCCTCGAGCCGGCGCTGCTCGAGGCGTCCTGGCCGACCCTCGCGGCCGCCATCGCCGACACCAGCCGGCGCCGCGCCCTCGTCGTCCTGCTCACGGCTCTGGAGCCGGCCGCCATCGAGGAGTCGCTGCTGCCGACGCTCGCGACCTTGACCACCCACCACCGCGTCGTCCTCGCGTCCGTGAGCGACCCCGCCCTGACCGCCATGGCGGCGCGGCGGGGCACGACGGCCGAGGTGTTCGACGCGGCGGCCGCCGAGCGAACGCTCGCCCTGCGCCAACGCACGGCCGCCGTCCTCGGGCGGCTCGGCGTGACCGTGGTCGACGCCCCTCCCGAGGACCTGCCGCCCCGGCTCGCCGACCACTACCTCCTGCTCAAGAGCCAGGGCCTACTGTGACCGGGTGAAGCTGATCGGGATGCTCGGCGGCATGAGCTGGGAGTCGAGCGCGCAGTACTACCGCCTTGCCAACGAGCTGACCAGGCAGCGCTCAGGTGGCCTGCACTCGGCGCGCTGCCTGCTGCACTCGGTGGACTTCGCCGAGATCGAGCACCTGCAGGCCGAGGGCCGCTGGGCCGACGCCGGGGAGCTCCTCGCCCGGGCAGCGCAAGGGCTCGAGGCCGGCGGCGCCGAGCTGCTGCTGATCTGCACCAACACGATGCACAAGGTCGCCGACCAGGTGCAGGCTGCCGTCAGCATCCCGCTGGTGCACCTCGGGGACGCCACCGCCGAGGTCGTCCGTGCGGCCGGGGTGGTCACGGTGGGACTGCTGGCCACGGCCTACACGATGGAGCAGGACTTCTATCGCGACCGACTGGAGTCGCACGGCCTCGAGGTCCTCGTCCCCCACGCCAGCGACCGCGCCGAGGTGCACCGGATCATCTACGAGGAGCTCTGTGTCGGCGTCGTGCGGGAGCAGTCGCGGCGCACCTACGTCGAGGTGATCGAGCGGCTCGTCGCCGCCGGCGCCGAGGGTGTCATCCTCGGCTGCACCGAGATCGAGCTGCTCATCGGCCCGGCCGACGCCTGTGTGCCGCTCTTCGCGACGACACGCATCCACGTCGAGGCCGCGCTGACCCTCGCCACGGGAGGCTGAACCTCAGCCGACGACCGGGGCGAGGTCACCCTGGTCGCGGCGTGCGACGTCACCGGTCTCGCCGCGCTGCACCGCCCACCGGCCCACCGTGAAGACGTAGGCGAAGAAGGCGCCCTCGGCCACGAACCCGACCCCGACCCGGGCCCACGTGGGCAGCGGCGAGGGCGTGACGAAGGCCTCGATGATGCCTGTCACGAGCAGGACGAGGGCCAGCCCCATCGCGACCGACATCGCCGCCCGGCCCTCCTGCGCGATGGCGTCCATCCGGGTGCGCGGGCCCGGCTCGATCCAGCCCCAGAAGATCTTGAGGCCGACGCCCGCCGCGACGAAGACGGCTGTCAGCTCGAGCAGCCCGTGCGGCAGGATCAGTCCGAAGAACAGGCCGGCCCGGTCGTGGGCCCACATCAGACCCCCGATCAGGGAGAGGTTGACGATGTTCGTGAAGAGGAGGTAGATCACCGGCAGCCCGAGCACCCCGAGCGCGATGCAGAGGGCCGTGATCCAGGCATTGTTCGTCCAGACCTTGAAGGCGAAGCTGCCCGCCGCGTACTCGCTGTAGTAGCTCGCGAAGTCGCTGTTGACGAGCCGGTCGACCTCCTGCGGGGAGATGAGGGCGGACTCGAACTGCGGGTTGGCGACGAACCACCACCCCATGACCCAGGCCAGGACGAGGTTGGCGACCATCGTCGCGATCCACCATCGCCGGGTGCGGTAGAGCGCCGCCGGGAAGGTGTCGGTGAAGAACCGGACGACGTCGTCCCAGCTGAGCGTCCGCGTGCCGACCGAGCGCAGCCGCGCCCTGGCGAGCAACGAGGACAGGTGGGCCACGAGCGTCGGCTCGGGAGAGCGGGACCGGATCTCGGACAGGTGCGTCGCGACCCGCTGGTAGAGGTCGAGCAGCTCGTCGCCCTCCGCGCCGCTGAGCCGCCCACGCCGGCCCGACAGCTCGTCCAGGCGCGCCCACTCGTGCTGGTGCGCTAGGACATAGGCGTCGAGATCCACGCCGTCACTGTATGCCGTGGAGCTCGGTATGCCGTGGAGCTCGGTATGCCGTGGAGCTAGGCTCCGGAGCGTGGTCGGTCGAGGGAAGGGGTGGGGATGAGCAGCGCGACGATAGGTGTCGGCGAGGACGACCTCGTCACCGGCGAGGCCGTGGCCCTCGACCTGCCGCCGGCCTCCATCGGGCCGAGGATCCTCTCCGGACTGCTGGACTACGTCATCGTCTGGCTCGTGACGTGGGTGGTGGTCTACGCCGGCGAGTCGCTCTCCGGCCAGCTCGACGACGCGCTCCACACCGCGGTCCTGCTCGTCTGCTTCGTCCTCGCCTGGGTCGCCTACCCCGTCACCGTCGAGACCCTGACCCGCGGCCGCAGCGTCGGCAAGCTGGCCGCCGGCCTGCGCACGGTACGAGACGACGCCGGGCCGATCACGTTCCGCCACGCGCTCGCTCGGGGTCTGCTCGGGGTCGTGGAGGTCTATCTCTTCTGGGGCATCCCCGCCGTCATCACCTCCACGATCAACCCGAGGGGCAAGCGCCTCGGGGACGTGGTGGCCGGCACCTACGTCGTGCGCGACCGGGTCCTGGCCCGGCTGCCCGCACCCGTGGCGATGCCGCCGCACCTCGCGACCTGGGCGGTGTCCGCCGACATCAGCCAGATCCCCGACCAGCTGGCCATGGCGGTGCGCACCTTCCTCCCGGCGGCCTTCACCATGACGCCACGAGCGCGCGAGGAGATGGGCCGCCACCTGCTCGACGAGGTCAGCCTCTACGTCTCACCGCCGCCGCCCCCGGGCAACCACCCGGAGTACGTCCTGGCGGCGGTGGTCGCCGACCGTCGGCGTCGGGACGCGGAGCGGATGGCCCGGGACGCCGCGCTGCGCCGGCGGCTGGCCGTGCCCGACCACCTCACCTGAGGAGATCGGCATACCCGGGCTTGACCACCTCGTCGATGAGGGCGAGCCGCTGGTCGAAAGGAAGGAACGACGACTTGAGGGCGTTGATCGTCACCCACCTGAGGTCCTCGAGCGTCCAGCCCGCGTCCGCGACGAGCCCGGACGCCTCACGGGTCATCGTCGTGCCGCTCATCAGCCGGTTGTCGGTGTTGAGGGTCACCCGGAAGCGGAGCCGCTTGAGCAGCGAGATGGGGTGCAGCGCAATGGATTGCGCTGCCCCGGTCTGAAGGTTGCTGCTCGGGCACATCTCGAGCGGAATGCGGGTGTCGCGGACGTAGGCCGCGAGCAGACCGAGGTGGACGGTGCCCAGGTCGACGTCGTCGAAGGTCGTGCCCGACGCGGCGGCGTGATCGACCCACTCGGTGAAGGGCAGACCGGCGATGGTGACGTCGTCGACGATGCGCACCCCATGGCCGAGCCGGTCGGCGCCGCACCACTGGATGGCCTCCCAGATGCTCTTCAGCCCGAACGCCTCGCCCGCGTGGATGGTGAAGTGGGCATTCTCGCGGCGGAGGTACTCGAACGCGTCGAGGTGCCGGGTGGGCGGGTGGCCCGCCTCGGCGCCGGCGATGTCGAAGCCGGACACCCCCTCGTCGCGGTAGCGCACGGCGAGCTCGGCGATCTCCCGGCTCTTCGCGGCGTGCCGCATTGCCGTGAGCAGCCCGGTGACCCGGATCGGTGACCCGGCCTCGGCCGCCAGGCGCTCGCCCTCGCGCAGACCGGCGTTGACCGCCTCGATGACCTGCTCGAGGCCCAGACCCGTGACGAGGTGCTGCTCCGGGGCGTAGCGGCTCTCGGCATAGACGACGCCGTCCGCAGCCAGGTCCTGCACGCTCTCGCTGGCGACGCGGAAGAGTCCCTCCTCGGTCTGCATGACGGCGAGGGTCTGGTCAAAGGTCTCGAGGTAGCGCGGCAGCGACCCCGAGTCCGCGCTGTTACGAAACCAGACACCGAGGGCGTTGGCGTCGTGCGCCGGAAGCCCTCGGTATCCAACAGTATCCGCGATCTCGAGGATCGTCTGGGGGCGAAGTCCGCCGTCGAGGTGGTCGTGGAGCACCGCCTTGGGCGCGCGTCGCAGGGTGTCGTCCGTCGGGGGCCCGGTCGGGGCGGGGCTCATGGTCGTCATCTCACTCACGGTCGTCATCTCACTCGGCGTCGCGGTGCACGGTGTCCGGGCTGAAGGCGGGCAGACAGACTGCGACGTACTCGGCGCCGTCCGCTCCGCACGAGTAGCGGATCCGCTCACCGCCGGTCGTGATGACCGACTGGCCGGCGTGGACCTCGAGTCGGCCGCCGTCGTGCTCCACGACTACCGTGCCCTTCACAACGAGGGTGATCTCGCCGAACTCGGGGGTCTGGAAGGGCTCACTCCAGCCGGGCGGCGCCACCATGTGGGCGACGGAGACCGAGGTGTCGAGGCCGGTCGTGGGGGTGTTGACCGCCCCCACGTGCTCGTCGATGACCTTGCCGCCGGGGATCGGGATGCGAGTGGGCGTGGAGATGAGGAGGGGCACGCAGCCAGACTAACGAGGCCCGGTCCCCTCGCCCGACCACGCCCTCAACCGTGCCCGACCGCGCCCTCCATGCCTGGGTCGCAACCGCCCCACTCGGGCACTATGCCCGTGCCCCCTGTGGTGGGCAGCGCAGGGGGTGCCAGGGGCGTTCACCCAACTGACCCAGCTCACGCACTATGCCCTGCCCACCGTGGTGGGCAGCGCATAGTGCGCGGGACACCCCCGTCAGCCCTCCGGCCCCACGACTCCTCCAGCCGGTCTCGCTCCACGTCTGGTCGGCCCCGCAGTCCTCACCGGCACCGGTCACTCGATCCGGTCGATGACCAGCGGGAGGAGGTCGGGACGCGAGCCGTCCGGGGCGATGTAGAACGCCCCGTCGAGGGCCTCGATCGCCCGGTCGAACTTGTCGGGCGTGTCGGTGTGCAGGGTCAGCAACCGCTCGCCCGCACGGACCGAGGCGCCCGGCTTGGCGTGCATCTCGATCCCGGCGCCGGCCTGCACCGGGTCCTCCTTGCGGGCCCGACCGGCTCCGAGCCGCCAGGCGGCGACCCCGACCTTGAGCGCGTCGAGCTGGGTCAGCACGCCGTCGGCGGGAACGCGGACCTCATGGGTATGCCGGGCCACGGGCAGCGCGGCGTCGGGATCGCCGCCCTGGGCGCGGATCATCTGCTTCCAGACGTCCATCGCCCGACCGTCCCGCAGTGCCTCGGCGGGGTCGACCCCGGTGCGCCCGACGGCGGCCAGCATCTCGCGGGCCAGGGTGAGGGTCAGTTCGACGACGTCCTCGGGGCCCCCGCCGGCGAGGACCTCGACCGACTCCCGCACCTCGAGGGCGTTGCCGGCTGTCAGACCGAGCGGGGTCTGCATGTTCGTGAGCAGCGCAACCGTCGTGACACCCGCGTCGGTGCCGAGCGCCACCATCGTCTCGGCCAGCTCACGGGCCTGGTGGACGTCCTTCATGAAGGCGCCCGAGCCGACCTTGACGTCGAGGACGAGCGACCCGGTGCCCTCGGCGATCTTCTTGCTCATGATCGAGCTCGCGATGAGCGGGATCGCCTCGACCGTGCCGGTGACGTCGCGCAGCGCGTAGAGCTTCTTGTCCGCCGGCGCCAGCCTGTCCCCCGCGGCGCAGATGACCGCCCCGACGTCTTCGAGCTGGGCGACCATCTCGGTGGTGCTCAGGGTGGCGCGCCACCCAGGGATGGACTCGAGCTTGTCGAGGGTCCCGCCGGTGTGCCCGAGGCCGCGCCCCGACAGCTGCGGCACCGCGACCCCGCAGGCGGCGACGAGCGGGACGAGCGGGAGGGTGATCTTGTCGCCGACGCCGCCCGTCGAGTGCTTGTCAGCGGTCGGGCGCGACAGGGAGGAGAAGTCCATCCGCTCGCCGGAGGCGATCATGGCCGCCGTCCAGCGCGCGATCTCGCGACGACTCATCCCGTTGAGGAGGATGGCCATGGCGAGCGCCGACATCTGCTCGTCGGCGACGACGCCTCGCGTGTAGGCGTCGACGACCCAGTCGATCTGCGCGTCCGACAGCTCACCGCGCTCCCGCTTGGAGACGATGACGTCGACGGCATCAAAGGCTTCGCTCATGGTCCCATGATGGCCGACGTCTCCGATGTCGCCAACGGCGTCAGTCGG